>QGUR01000270.1 GCA_003242205.1 Chloroflexota bacterium
CTCCCAGCCGCAGGGGGCGCGGGGCTGTTTGGCGGCCGCGGGCCACAAACCCGGGACCCCGGGCCTGTCGGCGCAGCCCCGCCGCCAGCGCCAACCCCCCCAAAACAGCCAGGACGCTGAGCATTGGCAGCATGCCCGCCACCAGCCGGACAGCCAGCGAGGCCGGCGGGCTGACGTTCGAGCCGATGATGTTATCCAACGTTTCGGAACCGGCGAAGCGAATCGAAAGCAGTAGCAGCACAATCAACAGCGCCACGCCGGCGACGAGCATATGCCCCTGAACGATCGACCAGACGAGATGTCGCCGCCGCAGGTCCGACCATGGCAACCACAGCAAGGCTGCGGATCGAAAGACGAGGAAGGCCAGCGCGTGTATCAACACCGCTCCCCCAAAGTAGTCAGCGCTGGCCAGCGGCATCGTCATATCCGCCAGTTCAAGCCCGGCAACCGCCTGCCACAGCCATTCATTGATCGCGAGGAATATAGCGACCATGCCGCCGCCATAGACCAGCCCGTGCAGCAGCGTGTGCGCGGCAACCCGGCGGATATCTCTGCCCGGATGCGGCAGGCGAATGCTCGCCCATAACGAAGCCGCCGCACCGATGAAAAACATGCCCTGCTGCACGAGCCGCGCTTGCAGCTCAGGGAACAGCGCCAGCAGCGGCGCGCACAGCACAATCGCCAGCGCCCAGCTTTCGAGAATCGCCCGCCACGCGCGGCGGTTCATGTCTCCTCCCGCCGCCAGCGATAGCCCACGCCCCAGACCGTTTCGATGGCGTCGCCGGGCGCGCGCAGCTTTTTACGCAGGCGCAGCACGGCATTGTCCACCGAGCGGTCGCCTTCGACATAACGCTCGCCCCAGATCGTATCGAGCAGATAGGCGCGGTTGAAGACGCGTCCGGGATTACGCATCAGCAAATGCAGCAACGCGAATTCCGTGCGCGTCAGATCGACGGTTTGCCCGTCGACAGTAACGGTGTATGTCTCAGGATCGAGGGAAACGCCGCCGCGTTGGATCACGTGTTTAGGAGGCGCGGCATCGCCGGCGGCAGCGGCGCGGGCCAGCTCGGAACGGCGCAGCAGCGCGTGTACCCGGGCGACCAGCTCGCGCAGGCTGAATGGCTTGGTCACATAATCATCCGCGCCGACTTCCAGACCGACGACACGGTCGATTTCATCGTCGCGTGCAGTCAGCATCAGGATTGGCACGCCAGATCGCTCGCGCAATTTCCGCAGCACGGTCAGGCCGTCAAGTTGAGGCAGCATCCAGTCGAGAATAACGAGATCGGGTTGGCAGGCTTCAAAATGAGCCAACGCCGTTTCACCGTCATGAACCGTGTAGACGGTATAGCCCGCTTTCGCCAATTCGTCCGCTACGACGAAAGCGAGCGAACGCTCATCTTCGGCCAGTAGAACCGTCGCCATACGCCATTTGTGGAAACTCGCTATACTCTGAGTTGATTTTAGCAGACGCCGGAGCCTGATTGTGCCGCCGGATGATTTGGAAAGTGGCTTAACACTTTTTCTAGTGAACTATCCTACAATTCATATAGAACGAATATATGGAAGTATTTAAAGATCTGGAGGAGCCTTGGTAAGTGTACGCCGCTGCCTTTCCAGGTCGCACCGGGCGGCCATCGTGCTGGCCTGCCTGTGTCTGTTGGTGGCCTTGCGCGTAAACGACAGTGAGGCGCAAAACGACACCCCGGTGGAAATTTGCTCGCAGCTCATTGCTTCGGCGCTCGAAGCGACCGAACAATTCTGCCAGAACACGGGCCGCAACCAGATTTGTTATGGCCACAGTCTGGTTCAGGCCGAGCCACAGCCTGCGCTGGATGACCTCCCGTTCCACGAGCAGGGCGACATCGTCGACGCCGCGCTGCTACGCGCGCTGCGCGTAAGCTCCATGAACATCGATAACGGCTACTGGGGCATCGCGCTGATGCGACTGCAAGCCAACCTGCCCAATACCCTGCCGGGGCAGAACGTCACCTTCCTGCTCTTTGGCGATGTCGAGCTTGCCAGCGCGACCACGCCCACACGCACGGTGAACGTTGTCGCCAACACCACACTGACCGTTCGAACCGGGCCATCTAACAGCAGCCCGCCACTCAATTATCTGGAAGCGGGTCAGGCCGCGGTAGCGACCGGCCGCCTTCAGGACATGGAATGGATTCGCGTTCGCGTGCCAAACGCGGGCCTGCGCGATGGCTGGGTTCATGTCAGCCTGATCACGCCGCTGCTCGGCGACTTCGACAACCTCGAAATCGTGAACCTCGGCGCAACGCCGCCGCGTTACGGCCCGCTTCAGGCGTTTTACCTCAAGACCGGCGCGACGACGGCCACGTGCGATGAGCAACCTGTCAACGGCCTGCTCATCCAGACTCCCGCCAGCGCGCCGGAAGTGACGCTCGCCATCAACGATGTTGAAATCGCGCTCGGCTCGACGATTTTCGTGCAGGCGATCCCCGATGAGCTACTGACGATCTCGACGCTGGAAGGCATGGCGCGCATCACTTTTGGCGGCGTCACGCAGGTGGCCGTAGCCGGCACATCGGTCAGCACGCCGCTTGGGCCAAATCTGCGCGCCGCCGGCCCGCCGCGCCCGGCCCAGCCTTATGATCGGCGGCTGGCCGGGCTCGCGCCGCTGGCAGCGCTCGAATATCCGGTCGCCGCGCCGCCGCCGCTTCCGGCCAGCGCTGTCGAGCAGATCAACACACTGGTCAGCCAGGGCGAGCCACTATGCGGCGTCACCGGATTGCCGCCATGCAGCGATACCAGCATTTCCGGCCACGTGACGGCGAAGAGCGCCACCAGCCTGACCGTAAACGGAATTGACGTCCAGTTCTCCCCGAACGACCCGCTGCTTGAGGAAGTCGAGGTCGGAAGTTATATCGGTATTGATGGCGTTATCGAACAGGATGGCTCCATAACGCCGGTAGACGTTGTGGAATTGCCGTCAGCCCCGGCCTCATCGCCCGGTTCAAATTCAGGCGCGGACGGCGACGCGGCCGGCAGCCCGAACAACAACCCTGGTGCTGACGACAGCTCAGGCCCGCCGCCCGCTGCAGGAAACGGCTTTAGAGGACGTGGCCCCGACGGTCAGGGGCCGCCGGGTCTACGCGATGACGAGCCTGAAACCCGGGGCAACAGCGGCGACAATCGTGGAAGAGGTAGAGGAGGCTCGTAAGATTAGAAAACCTAAATTTTTGGCAATCCAGCCACACACGCTTAGCCTGTGAACTGGCATTGCCTTCACATTCGCATTAATTTACTCTATACTAATTTTATAAGCTGATCGACGCACGAATGTCAGGCGGCTCTATGGATCTTCGACCGATTTTAGGTAAAGTTAACCGGATAGGACGGCGGCTTGCGATCGTAACCGTGGCCGCGTCTCTACTGGGCGTGGCCGTCGGTCGTGGTGCCGCCCAGACGAATCTCTCCGAATGCCCCCAGCTTGTGCGAACAGCGCTCAACGCGACACAGAATTTCTGCCGTGGTACGGGGCGCAATCAGCTTTGTTACGGTCACAGCCTGCTTGAAGTCGAACCACTGGATTCGAACATAGAGTTCTCGTTTGAAAAACCGGGCGATGTCGTGGACGCGCTCCTGATGCGCGCGCTGCGCGTCAGCGAAATGAACATCAACAGCGGCTATTGGGGCGTCGCCCTGATGCGTCTGCAGGCCAACCTGCCTGATACGCTGCCGGGACAGAACGTAACTTTGCTTCTGTTTGGCGATGTGGAACTGCGAAGCGCCTCCACGCACAGCCGTACCGTCGATATGGTGGCCAATGAAACGCTGACCGTGCGCGCCGGGCCATCTACGGACAATCTCCCGGTCGCCTATCTCGAAGCAGGCGAGGCCATCGTCGCAACCGGCAGGCTGCGCGATTCGTCGTGGCTGCTGGTAAACCTGCCCGGAGAAACATTCAGAAGCGGGTGGGTGGTTTCTTCCCTGCTCACACCTGTGCTCGGCACGATCGAGTCGCTGGATGTCGTCGCGCCGCAGTTGAACCCGCCGAGCTATGGCCCGCTTCAGGCGTTTTACCTCAAGACCGGCGTCAATGAACCGGTCTGCGCCGAAGTGCCGACCAACGGCTTGCTGATCCAGACGCCGCGGAACGCGCACAATGTTTCGCTTGTTATCAACGATGTCGAAATGACGCTCGGCTCAACCGTCTTTGTCGAAGCCGCGCCGGGCAGAAGCATGTCGATCATGACGCTTGAGGGCATGGCGCGCGTTTCGCACGCTGGCGAGGAGCAGGTCGCCGTACCCGGCGCGGTCGTTGAGGTGCCGGTAGACGAAACGCTGAAGCCATCCGGCCCGCCCCAACCCTCGCGCCCCTACGACCGGAGAAAAGCGGAGACATTGCCTGTCGAGGCGCTAGATGTACCCGTTCCGGTGCCGCCGCCGATCACTGAAGACGAGGCGGAACGCATCAATGAAATTGTGGAACAGGGCGCGCCGTTGTGTGGTGTACAGGGCCTGCCGCCCTGCGATGACAGCGTCCCGGCCACGTCAGACGCGGCACAGGGCAGTGCCGGTCCGGCTGTTGAAACGACTGTAGAACCTACGTCGACCAGGGAAGCCACGCCTACAGCCACCGGAATACCGACGAATACACCATCACCCTTGCCCACCAACACATTGCCGGCAGCCACCTGGACTGCAACACGAGCCGAAACGACCGAAAATCCAACAATGCCACCGGCCAATGAAAGCGGCACGCCGGTTGGCGCTGATGCGACGAACACCAAGCCGCCTTCCGGCGGCAGCGATGCCACGGTAATGCCGCCAACAGCGGCGAGCACTCTCACGGCAACACCGGCCATCACGACGGCTCCGCCAACAGCGACGCGCACATCATCGCCGGTTCCGACCGTCGCTCCGCCAACGGCGACGCGCACATCATCGCCGGTTCCGACCATCGCTCCGCCAACGGCGACGCGCACATCATCGCCGGTTCCGACCATCGCTCCGCCAATGGCGACGCGCACATCATCGCCGGTTCCGACCATCGCTCCGCCAACGGCAACACGCACCGCGCCGCCGTCCAATACGGAAGAGCCACGGCCGTATGCCTCAAGCACGGCGACGAGCAGACCATGGTGGTACGGAAGGCCCAGAACGGCCACGCCGACTCCCACTCCGGCTCATTCACTTATGTAGAGAATGGGTCATCCGAACACGCTGGCCCGGCGAATAGCCCCGCCGGATCGAAGGACGAGCGCCCGCAGCCGCGGGCGCTGTCTTTTTCCCCCTCCGCCAACAGAACAAGCCCGATCCAGACTCGCCATGATCGTTGATCGGGTAGCCTTCGCCGCCCTGTCGAGCAAACAGGCAATCGGGTTTACAATCGGCGCAAATGACGCCGAGGACTGTATCCGATGCCCGACATCATCCACTATGAAGAGCTGACCTGGCCCGAAATCGCAGCCCTGCCGCGCGATCTGCCGCTGATCCTGCCGCTTGGTCTGGGCTATGATCCGGCGCTGTTGCAGCGCGCGGTTGGAGATGAACCGGTGTGCCTGCTGCCGCCACTGCCCTATGGTTTCCCCGGCAGTGAAGTGGAAGTCGCGGCGGAGCTGCTCAACCGCGTCATCTCAGCGCTGTTTGACGGGCCAAAGGAAGAAGGCTTCTCGCGTTTCTATCTGGCGCATGACGGCGCATTTACAGGCGCGGTTCCCGGTGTGCAGCCTCTTGTCGTCCCGCGCGACCGCACCGCCGAACCGCCTCCGCTCCACGCAACGCCGGAACGCGTCATCCTTATTCCCTGCGGGCATACCGAACAGCACGGCTATCACCTGCCGGTGAATACCGATACGGTTATTATCGACGCGATTGCGAGTCGTGTCTGCCGCGTCATTCCCGCCGAGGCGGAAATGCTGCCCGCCCTTCCCTATGGTGTCAGCATGTATCGTTCGGCGTTCGCCGGCACGTTCAACATGACAGGCCGCGTCTTTGAGGATTTTCTGCTCGACGTGCTGGACGCGTTGATCGAGCGCGGCGCGGACCGCTTCTACCTGATGAGCGGGCATGGCGGCAACTGTTCGTTCCTCACCAACGTCGTTAAATACATTGGCGACCGCCACTGGCATGTATTCGCCGCCACAACATGGCTGCACACGTCCGGCCACCTCGGCGCGCCCGCGCTGGAACGCTACCGCCGTTCGCAGCGCGGCGGCATGGGTCATGCAGGCGAGTTGGAAACCTCGTACATGTTGTACCTGCGCCCGGATTTATGCCGCATGGAGCGCGTCGTCGACGAGACTGATTTCATCAGCACGCCGAATTTCTACATGGACTGGATCGAAGGCGGCGCGCTGGTTCTC
>QGUR01000271.1 GCA_003242205.1 Chloroflexota bacterium
CCACGTTATTGTTGCTCTTGAATTCGCGTTGCTTAGCCATAACCCCATTATGTAGCAGGAGGCTATCTAATGAAACAAGCATTCGGTTTTCAGAGGGGGCAGCGCTTCATCCCCACAGCTAAAGCTGGGGGCTTTCGCGCTGTATTTTGTGGTAAAGGCGCGGCTGAAGTTCTTGGGCATCAGGTCGCCATAACCCTCAACGACGTAGGCGCTTGGGTCGATGATCGACTGGCGCAGGTAGTCCGCAGCGGTTAGGCCGGGAACGCGCCCCACCGCCCGCTCACCGATGCTGAGCAGGCCGGGGCCGACCAACCGCTCATCCGAATCACCGCGGTGTACCTGAAGTGCCTGAGGCGCGAAGGCCAGCACGTCGATGTTCGACGGCCCCTGACCGCCGACCTGAATGGTGTAAGTCTGCGCTTCGCTCTCCTGCGCGAGCGCAACCTGCTGCCCGGACAGAACCCCGGCACAGATGCCGAGGACGACCGTAGCGACGAATATGATTGCTACCGACTACGAACGCGAAAGCTGCATGATGGTTGTCCTCCACGGGACTCCTGAGTATCGCGGACACACAGCAGTCTAGGTGACAACCGGAAGACAACCATCATGTATTATATGGAAGTGTAAATCATTCTTTCGTAGTATATAAGGTGGGGCATCGCAGAAGTTCACGACCGGCGATATCGGCGCTGCTCAGAGGGGAGCGTTCAACCGCGCGAGCGTTCAAGCTGGACGGCCATCAGAATGGCCAGCAGCAGGCGTATCTCCTCTTCCCCTTCCAGCCCTTCATCCAGCTTTTCAATGCTGAAGCTGCTTTCGAAGAAGGCCGGTTGTTTACGCAGGCGCAGCACGGGCGACCCGGTTTGCAGGTGCGAGAGCGTGTACGTCGGGTGCAGGAAGTAGCCGGTCAGCATGCCGATGACGGGGATGTCGCTCAGCAGCGCGTCGCCGACCTTGACCCACGGGTTGTCTTCGGTCAGCTTGTACGTTGGCTCGCTCGCGCCGGGCGCATAAATCTCGTACGTCGCCTTCCAGATCGAGCGCATGCCCCGGTGCTTGATCGAACCCAGTTCGCGGCCCTCCATATCGCGGAAGTAGTAGCGCGCCGAGAAATCGAGGATGCGGTCGGCCCGGATTTCATAGAGTTGCTGCTGCAACTGTTCGTTGGCAAATACGCGCACGTGTTCCTTAAGGGCCATGACTTTCTGCTGGACGTAAAATATGCTCTGACCGCTGGCATCGCGCACGGAGATGCGCGGCGCAAGGGCGATGAGCTTGAAATTCAGTTGAAGTGGATAGGTATAAGCCATTCGCTTGTCCCTTAGTAAGCTGCACAGTCGCCGGAGCAATCGTACCATGCTCCTGATGACCTGTTGCTTGAGCCAGACACGGACTTATTGGCTACTGGTGAACGCAAACCCTTAAGTTTGCATTGGTTTTGGCTGCGTATACCTTGTGTTATACTCCTGTTTATGACACAAGATAACAATCCTGCCTGGCTGGACGCAGCCAGGGCGCGCGGGTGGGGCGATATTCTACGAACTGTGCTGGATGCTTTAGAGCCGCTCGGGCCGTTTGGCGCGCAGTTGGTGTGGGCCTCGCAGCCGGTGTTGGGGTTGTTCTTCGGGCGCGAGACCGTCGCAGGGCTGGCAACCGCGCTTGAAACACCCGGCGAGCTGGACGCGCTTCGGGCAGCGCTCGAAGGGACGGCTGCGGACAATCGCGCCCCAACGGATTGAGGCGTACGCTCTGCGCAGGGTGCGGTTGTGTTAAGGGGGAACCTTGAGCAGTACAATGCAGTTGGTCAGCATCCTCATTATTCTCCTGGCGCTGGCAACCTATGTGATCTTCACCCAGATTATTCGTCGCCGGCGCGATGTTCCCCTCCGCCCGGTTCAAGCATTTGAACAGTTGCCCCTGATGGTCGGCGAATCCATTGAGGCCGGTCGTCCACTGCACGCATCGTTCGGCCACAGCGGTCTGGGCGGCGACGATACGATCGCGACGCTGGCTGCCGCCGAACTGTTCTATCAGGTCGCTCAGCGGGCGGCGCTGGGCGAGTCCATGCCCATCATCACGGCCAGCCAGACCAGCGCGCTCCCGGTCGCTCAGGATACGCTGCGCCGCGCTTACCTCAGCCGTGACCGGCTTGGCAACTGGCGTCCGGGCAATGCTCGCTGGCATCCCGCTCCTTCGCAGCCGCTGGCGTTCGCCGCCGCGCTGACGGCGACCATCGGCGATGATCGCGTTTCCGGCAACGTACTGGCCGGCAGTTTCGGCCCGGAACTGGCCCTCGTGCTCGATCAGGCGCGCCGCCGCGGAACGCGCAGCGTGGCGACCAGCGTGGCGCTTGAGGGGCAGGCGGTTGCTTATGCCATGGCCGATAGCCCGCTGATCGGCGAGGAAATCTTTACCGCGGGCGGCTACCTTGGCGATACGGCGGGGCAGCGAGCGACCATTGTCACGCAGGACATCCTCCGCTGGCTGTTGATTCTGGCCATCCTCGTGCCGGTAGCGAATACGCTGACAGATGGCGCGTTGTTCGAGGCGGTTTTCCGCCTGTTCGAAGGGCGTTAGGCCATGCGACGTGCCATCGCGCTACTTGCCTCGGTTATCGTCATCACGTTCGGTTTTCTGACGCTTACCGGCCTGATCGTCGGCGAAGATCTCGGCTTTCTCTCCGCGCTGGCCGGGGCGTTTCGCGTCGCCGAGCTGACCAGCGTCTTTCTGGAACTGGTTGTCGTCACCGTTGGCGTCACGATTGTGATTGGTATTCTGAATCTGCTGATGGTGCATGGCGGGCGCGTCGTTCGCGCGCGGCGTGGCTGGCCCTACAGTATCCTGCTGCTGATCAGCGCTCTGGCCGTCATCGCGCTGACGATCGCCGAGCGGCTGGCGCTGCTTCCCGCCGTGGATGGCGAGCGGCCCGCCAGCATGATCCTGCTGGAAACCGTTCAGGTTCCGGTCGAATCGGCGCTGGCCGCGCTGCTGCTGTTCTCGCTGGTCTACGGCGCATACCGGCTGATGCATCGCCGCGTTACGTGGACGAATCTGCTGTTCACACTGGTGTTGCTGGTGGCGCTGCTGGGCGCGCTGCCGTTGCCCGGCGCTGGC
Organism: Chloroflexota bacterium; assembly: GCA_003242205.1. Classification (GTDB taxonomy): domain Bacteria; phylum Chloroflexota; class Anaerolineae; order Aggregatilineales; family Phototrophicaceae; genus ZC4RG36. Next base: position 3,118 of record QGUR01000271.1, read on the forward strand.
ATCAGCTTGCTGGCGTCGGTTCGTGACTGGCTGATGGCCGTGCCGGTGAGCGCCGGAGCGCGCGGTTTGCTGCTCGGCATCGCCCTGGCGACGGTCGTAACAGGCGTTCGCGTCCTGCTCGGACAAGACCGCTCTTATCGGGATTAGTGGCCTTTATGAGCGACGATTTCAATAAGGACGAGCTACCGCCCTGGCTGTTGGGTGACGAGCCGGAGGCGGAACCCGAATCCGCCGGAGACGAACCGCGCGTCGACTCATCCGGTACGACGACGCCGGATGCTGCCCCCTGGCTTGAAGCAGCCGGCGAGACGGAGCAGAGCGAAACGGACGTGCCATCGACGGCGGATCTGCCCGACTGGCTGGCGTCTGCCGAGGGCGTGCCGGAGGAGCCGTCCGAAGTCAGTGACGAGTTGCCGCCGTGGCTGGCGGGCGATGAAACTCTGGAACCCGCGGAGCCGGAGGCGGAAGCGGAACCCCGGCTTGGCGACGCGCTGCCGGAGGATTTTCTCGCGCTGGCCGATTCGCTGCCTGCCACGTCCGATCTCGAAATGACCTATGACGAGTGGGCAGCCGAACAGGAGCGCTTGCGAAGCGGCCCGAATCTTGAGGAAGAAGTGCCGGACCTGCTGGCCGATATTGACGGGCCGGTGAGCGCTGCAGGCACGACAGGCGAACTGCCTGACTGGTATCTTGGTCTGGAAGCGCTGAACGAGAGCGACGCCCCTGACTGGCTGACGGACGACAATGAACCGTCATCTGCCGGGGACGATGAACCTGTGCAGGAACCGCCCTGGCTTGAGGGTATGGACGCGCCCGTTGAACCGGCGGCAGACGACGCGGGCGAATTTGACGACGATTTCTTCGCGGCGCTTGGGCTTCCGCAGGCAAACGACGACGAAACGGAACAGCCTCCGGCGCTGGGCGACGACGAGGAGCCTGACCTGTCATGGCTGAGCGACCCGTCGCTCGAAGCCACCTCCGAGCGCCTGCGTGAAGACGCGCGTGAGGACGATTTCTTCGCCGCTATTGCCAGCCAGCCGCAGGAACCGCTGCCGCCCGCGTTCGTGCAGGAGGAGGCCGAATCGCCCGCCGAGCCGGAGATTCCGGACGACATTGACGAGCGTACCGCGGCGATGTTGATGGCCGATCAAAGCGGCGATTTGGACCTGCCGTGGCTGCACGATGCGATGGACGAAGCCGGTGAGCCTGCCGCCACGCCGGGGACGGAGTTTGCCGGAGGTGAGGAGCCGCCGGAACAGGCGCTGGAAGAGTTTTTTGCCTCGCTGGACGCTGATAACGCGGATGCCGGCGATAGCCCGGATATGCGCGTGCCGACGACGGCGGAGTTCACCGTCGATTGGGGCGACCAGCCTGACTCAGGGCGGGAGACGCCCGTAGGCGACGATCCGGAATTTTTGTGGGATGCGACGCCGCCTTCCGAATCAGCTCCGGCGTCGAAAAAAGTTGATCCCTTTTCGGAATTCGATTTTGATGCGCTCGACCTGCCCCCCGGAGATGAGGAACCGGACTGGTTGGGATCGCTCGACGACTCGCCGGCAGCGCGAACGGTTGAGGAGCCGCCCGTGCCGGTCGATCGCTCAAGAGCGCCTACGACCGGCGAGCTTGAGGACTTTCTGGCGGCGATTGACGACGATGTCACCGGCAAGTTGCCGCAAAGCGACGAGCTTGAGGAGCAGACCGACTTCGATTTTGATTCCTTGCTGGTAGCGCCGCTTGCGCCTGCAGCGCCTGTGACGTCTGGGGAAGACGACACGGACGGGCTAACACAGGAAATACCGGATTTCCTGCGCGATTTGAATGTCAGCGTAGGCCAGGTGTCGGCAGCGGCGATTGTGCGCCAGCGCGAGGACCGGCCGCTGGAAACATTGCCCGACCGGCTGCGCCGTCTGCGCGAGCGCGCTGAAAAGCTGCGCGCGCCCGCCGCAGCAGCTCTGGACGACGATGTGCTTGCCCGTGTGCTGCCGGATGTGCCGGAGACGTTGGCCCCCGCGCCGGTTGTGACGGGGTTGCCGGCAGCGCGGGAAGCGCTGACGCTGAGCGAGGACGATCGCGAGAAAGTCAGCATCCTGGAACGCCTGCTGGCCCGAGAGGACGGCGCGCTGCTGCCGGCGGCTGCCGCCGCGCGCGCGGACGAAGCGCGGGCCACGTCTGACGAGGACGCGAAGACGCACGCCGCGAAGAAACGCGCGGCCCGCCGTTCGCGCCGCTATCCGGTGGATCGTCTGCTGGTCGCGCTGGCGCTGGTTGCGGCGACTGCGGCCCCGTTTTTTGTCGATGACTTGCGTCTTGGCGACCCGCCACCTGACCGCTTTGCGGGGGGCAGCGCGGGCGCGCTGGCGTTCGAACGCGTGGACGATCTACGCGCGGGCGATCTGGCGCTAGTCGCGGTCGAGTATGGGCCGTCTGCCGCCGCCGAACTTGACCCGATGCTGGCGGCGGTCGTGCGCCATCTGTTCATTCAGGGCGCGCGTCCGGTGCTCGTTGGCGGGAACCCGCTTGGCTTGCTGCACGCAAGCAATGTGATCGAGGCGCTCAACGACGACGCGGCGCTACAGGCGCAATTGGGCCAGCGCCGCCTGATTGCCAACCGCGATTATTACGTGGTGCGCTATCTCACCGGCGGCGTCGTTGGCGTTCGCGCGCTTGGCGAGGCCGCGGCCAGTATGCTGCTGACGGACATTCGCGGGCAGGCCACTAACCTGACGCTTGACTCGCTCGATGACTTCCGCCTGATCGTGGTCGTGGCCGAGCGCGGCGAGGATGCGCGCAACTACGTCGAACAGCTCGCGCCGGTGGTGACAGCGCCCGTCGTGGTGGCGACCGGCTATAGCGCCGGGCCGCTGGTCGAACCTTATGCAGCCGCGGGCGCGGCGCAGGGGCTTCTGGTGGGCTATCAGGATGCCGTCACCTACCTGTCGATGCTCGACACGGTTCCGGGCGAGGAAGCGGCAGACGGCTCAACGAGCGCTACGCTGTTGCAGCGTTTGTTCGATCCCGTGCGGTTCGCCGAGCAGTACGCGCGTATCCGCGAGGCGTTGGCCGGGGCACAGCCGGTGACCGGAGAAAGCGCGCCCGGCGCGACGGAAACCGAAGCTCCGGCAGAGGCTGCGCCGGCTGAAACATCCCTGCCGGCCAGCGCTTCCCCGACTGCGACGCCGACGGCCAC
>QGUR01000536.1 GCA_003242205.1 Chloroflexota bacterium
ACACGACAACTACGATAGCGGCATTGAACCATTGCAAGGTCAGATTCTTGAAAACCAGCGACAAGCCGAACCAGATGATCGAGACCATCACGTAGGTTCCAAACAGCGCCGCCAGCGTATAGAAGACCCGACTCAGCCAGAACTGCCAGCGTGGGGTGCTGTTGAAGTCGTTCAACTGCGCCTGCTGCGCGTTCATCGTGTAGTATTGGACAAGCTGCTTTCGATAGGAAAACCAGACCACAATCGAGACCGAGATCAGCGAGCAAAGCCGCGCAATCCCCGCGATATTGCCCTGACCAGTCTCGCGGGAGACAATCGACGCACCAACATCGGACGCGGCTTTGAACAGACGGGTTGACTGGGTGAGGATTTCACATTCCCAACTGCAAACCTGATCTTGCGCCCCGGTATTGCTCCACTCGACGAAGGGCGCGAACAGCCGGTAGGTCTCTGGCAGCCGGCTTACAGGCATGACATCCAACAGAGTCGCCACGAGCAGCGCGATAATCACGCCCACCGTCGTTACACCCGCGTAGATGAACGCCGTCTGGAAGCGCATCCGCTGGAATTCGTACTTCTGGAACAGATGCTTTTCCAGCACCGTCTGAACATGGTCGGTTGTATTGTTTACCGGGGGAACGACTGCGACTACCTGCTGGCTCTGGACTGTCATAGCTGCCTCGATTCGGGACAAATCCTGCATGATATTATAAATGGCAATAAATGGTCGTTTATCACCCAAATGAGGCTTTTGCCGTTGAGGAGAGCGCACCTCGTCTATAAAGGAACTTCTATGGAAATTCCAGATCTTACATTCCAACTCACCTAATGTGGCGCGGAGTTGATTCTTTGAAGATTATCCTGGGCATTTGGGGGACGGAAACGTTGTAGGGAGGGACGGACAGGATGATGCAATTTTCTAAATAGAACGGAGATCGTAGGGACACGACACCGTCGTGTCCGCCGCGTGATTGACGGGAACGGACACGATTCCTGTCCCTACTTCACGCCTCTCGTTTCCGCCCTAACACTGCCATGCGGCACATCTGGTGATAATCGCAGAAGCTGGCGCAGCGCCCGTCTTCCATTTTGTTGGCGTTCGCCGCGAAATCACCCGCACGCCCCCGCGCCAGATAGCGGATCAGATGCTTTTTCGCCGACTCAATCACCGCCTGATGCTGCTCATTGCTGCTCAACATCACGCCGCTGGTCTCGCGGTTGCCCAGATGCCAGAACACCCCGCCGATCTCGCCCGCCTCAAACAAGCGCTGCGCCGCCAGCAGGTAAACCATCATCTGGAAATTGCGCCCGCGCTCGACCTCGCTGGTGGGGATTTTGCTCGATCCGGTTTTGTAGTCGATGACGATGGCACGGTCACCCTGCCAGTCCACGCGGTCAATCTTGCCCGCCACCCGCAGCCATTCCTTGCCGAGCAGAATGCCGAATCCGTCGGATTTACCAAACTCGGTCTCGAAGTGATAGGCATAACGCGGCTGGTCACTGGCGAAGGCTTTGTCAATCGGGCTGTTGCCGGAGAAGTCCTCGCGCACCAACGCCTCTAAGCGCCGGAGCAGCGCCGCTTTCTCCTGCTCCCACAACGCCGACGCGCGGAAGCCAAGCCGTCGGGGAGCGTCGGCAAGTAACTGCGTCGCTTTTTCGCGCAGGGTCGTCAGCGCGAGATCGGCGCATTCGGGCGTGACGGGTATGCCTTGCTCTGCCAGCGCTGTGTAGGTCGCCTCTAAAATTTCGTGGTTGAGCG
>QGUR01000272.1 GCA_003242205.1 Chloroflexota bacterium
CATTTGCGAAAATAGGCTTGGGGTTTAGGCGGCACTTCCACATCTTCCGCCGGAGCCGCCTGCAACTCGCTCATGCCGGACATGCCAGTCATACCGCTCATGAGCGCATCGAGCGGGACAATCGTCGCGTCTTCCGGCGCGATGATCTCATCAATCTGGTCGAAGTCCCGGTACGTCTGCGTCAGGTTCAGGCTGAATCTGGGCGCCGGGCCTTCCAGCCCCAAATCGCCTTCGCCGGCTTCGATCATGGCGTCCACCATCGGCTGCAGATTCCAGTTGAAAGTGACCTGCACGCTTCGCGGCAGACGATCCTCCAGACCCACTGTCTGGAAGACCTCAAAGGTCACGCCCTGGAATATCTGCTGCATCATGCCGATCATCCGGTCCATTTCTTCGTCGGTCAGCGTCTGGCCCTGCTCGGCCATCGCTTCTTCGAGCAGATCGCGCATGGCGGGATCGCCATAGACAGCGGTCATCAACGCCGCGTAGTCGATCACGGTATGGAAACTGGCGACCTCCGTGCCATCCGCAGCCGTGGTATCGTCAAGGCGCTCGACGGACACAAACTCACTGATGCGATCGAGATCGCTGAAGTGGGCCGCGATTTCCGGATCCATCGGCTCAATGCCCATGGCATCGCTCATCGCCATCAGGCGCTCGAACAAGTCTTGCAGATCAAGCCCGTACCAGCCCGCCGGCAGATTTTCCCCCTGCTGGCCGAGCGCGCCGCGCAGCGCATCGAAATTCAGATAGGCGACGCCATCAACCAGACGCAGTTCCAGCGGAATGGCCGCGGGAAGCTGCCCATCCGACTGCGCCACCAGTTCGTCCGGCAGGGTAATCGTGACCAGCGCCTCGGCATTGACGCTCTGAAGCTGCGCCGCTATAAAGTCAAACGCGGCTTCAGGGTCGGTCGACAGCGCCATCGCTTCTTCCTGAGACATGTGGATGCCGGATAAATCGCCCGAAATCGCGCCGGTTCCGGCCAGCGCAATGTTGATGTCGCCCGGCAAATCAGGAATATTACTTATAGAGACGGCTCCGGTAATGTTGACGCCATAGGATGACAGACCGGCGAGATTTTCCTGTGCCTCAATCAGCAGCGCGCAATCCGCTTCATCCAAGTCGCCACATACCACATTGGCGCTCTGCGCCTGCAATCCTACCGTGCCGAACACTAACGCCAGTAGAATGAGAACCATTGTTTTCCTCATATACCTGCCTCCATTCCCAAGCGAGACTACATACTTCGCCGGAATACTTACAACCATTCTAACAAGCCACTCATCGAAATGCATCATGCCATGATGGCCTTAATGTCATTCTCATCCGCCTGCCGGCGTTACAACCGTGCTATAGTGTCAGCATGAACGACCTGCCACTGGCCTTACACCCGCCGAACCCATTGATCTTCCTGCGCCCGGTCAGCATGGACGACGTCGATGATCTGTTGCGCCATTGCTGGCCAGACCGGACGCGCCCTGAAGTGACGCGGCTGGTCGCGCGGGCCGAACGGATCGCCGCGCAGGGTTACGGCCTCGGCGTGGTCGCGCTTGAGGCCGAGGGCGTGATCGGTTACGGGCAGTGTACCAACTGGCCGCGCTGCGCCGAGATCAGCGATCTGGCCGTATGGGAACCGAAGCGGTGTCAGGGGATTGGCACGGCGATCATCCAGTATCTCACGCAACTGGCGCATCAGTGGGGCGCGCGGGAAGTCGAACTAGGGGTAGCGCTCGATAACCAGCGGGCGCTGGCGCTGTACCGCCGGCTTGGTTTCCGCGATCAGCGTCAGGCCCACGTTGATCTGAACGGCGTTCGAACCGCCGTGCTCTATCTGCGGCTTGCGTTGGCGGGCAGCGCTTCCGGGGCAGTGGGCCGGAACGCCGAGCGATGGTAAGATTGCACGTGCCAGAGTTTCGTATGAAAGCAGTTGCCAGCCTATGACTCAGATGAACGATACCCTCCCGTCACCGGCCCAGCCATCGGAGATCATTCACGGCGTTTATACCGTGCCCATTCGCGCTTTTGAGGATTCGCGCGGGCGGTTCATGGAAACGTTCCGGCTGGAGTGGTTTCCTCATGTCAACTGGAGCCGCCTCCAGTCCAACCGTTCTGAAAGCAAGGCGGGCGTCCTGCGCGGCCTGCACTATCATTTGCGGCAGGTGGATTACTGGACAGTGCCTTCGGGGCTGGTGCGCGTGGGACTGGCAGACCTGCGACCTTCTTCGCCCACTTACAAAGCAACGCAGGTGCTTGAGATCGGCAACGGGACGGAAATCGGCCTCTTCATCCCGACCGGCGTCGCGCATGGCTTCGTCGCCCTGACGGACGCGACGCTCGTATACATCGTCAACCAGTATTACGACAACGGCGCGGATGAAAACGGCGTTGCCTGGGACGACCCCGATCTGGGCATCGACTGGGGGATTGTCGCGCCAGAGCTATCCCCGCGCGACCAGAACCATCCACGACTGCGCGACATTCCGCGTTACCGGCTGCCCACGTAGGACAGCGACTGCCCTTCGGCTTGCGCGCCGGGCCTATTCTTCGCCCGCCTCTTCTTTTTCCTGACTACCGCTCAGATAGCCGGCCAGCCATTTGAGCGTATCGACCGCGCTGTGCGGCTGCTGCTCGCCGGTCATCAGCAGGCGGTCGATGTCGTCCCCGCGCCGACGGAGGCTGGCCTTGCTGCGGTTGTCCCCCATCGAGGCGATCAACTGCGCCAGCTCCTTGAAGTTGTTGGCCATGATTTGCTGTTCGTGTGGCGTCAGCTCGTCGGATCGCGCCTCCAGCTCCGCGCGCAGGGTTGTCAGGTCGAACGGGGCCACCCGCTTTGGCGACGGATCAAACGCCTCGCTCAACGCCTGAATAATGTTGTAGGCGATGCCAACATCCTCGGCGAACTGCTGGAGCGTACGCTTGCCAACCAGCTTGCGGAAAGCGAGCACGGTCTGGACGATGGTACGCAATTCTTCCAGCGGCCGCTTGCCGTCCATCGCTTTGTCCAGCCGCTGCAAGCGGCCGAGCGATGCGCCATGCGCATATCCGCGCCACCATGTCAGGAGATACTGGCGCGTCGGCGCGTGCCAGTGCGTTTCATTGACCAGCCGGATGAGATGTTCGACCAGCGTCGCTTCGTCCTCGGTCGCTTCCAGATCGGCGGTCATGCGCCGGACGACGATACGCAGGATAGTCTCGTCCTTAGTCTCGCTGCCGATAGCGAGCAGTTGCCACAGCACTTCCTGCGGTATGGCAAGGCCGGGATAGTGCTGAAGCATGCGCGTTAGCTGCAGGATGATAGGCATCGCGCTCCGACGCCATTCGGCAGCCACCAACAGGCGCACGTAGAGATCGAGCGCGATCTGAGGCGTGGCGTCGCCCGATGCCATCAGTTGGGCCACCAGCGCGACGACATCGTCTTCCGGTCGCCCGCTGCGATGCAGCGCCGTGCTGATCAGTTTGACGAAGTTATCGCGGGAGGCAAGCTGGTGCGCCAGCGAGTAAAAAACGTCGTCGCGGCGGTCACGCAGCGCCAGCGTCAGCAGAGTCTGGATCGGCCCCTCGTCCAGCCATTCAACGCCGCCGTTGAGCCATGCTTTCAGGATCTGTTCCGGCGAGAGGGATGGCGGAACGCTGACCGCCTGAGGATTGGCCAGCCCGGCCCACACCTGCTCGACCGCTGCCGAGGTAAACAGCGAACCTTTTCGCGCCTGCGCCGCGCGGGCCAGCACCAGCAGAAACGCCTCGTAGCCGAGCTTCTGGAGCGTTTGCATGACATCGCCTTCGTAGTCACGCAGCAGGCGGCCCAGATTGCTGACCTCGGCCATCGCGTCGATGAACTGCGAATCGTTCAGCAGGATTTCAAGCACGGCCGGGTCGCGGCGCACGGCGATGGGAATGAGCAAACGCCCCAACTCGCCGTCCTGCCGGGCGCGTTCGGCGGCAGCCAGCAGGCCATAATGCACGATTTCGCCCAGTTCGTAAGCGGCAGGCTCGCGCGCGACCAACCGCAGCCAGTTGCTGGCGGTTTCGCTGTCGCCGTCGGTGATGGCGACCTGCAGCGCGCACAACGCCGCCACCTTCAGCCGTTCCAGCCAGCGCTCGTCCACGCCTTCATTCATACGCGCCCGAATGAGCGCGTAGACACTGTCCGGCTCGGTCATCAGCGCGTCGTTCAGGCGATCGTAGAGGGCCGCGTCGACAAACGGATACTCGTCCATGATCCGCGTGATCAGCACCGCCGCCTCGGCCTCGCGCGATTGCAGGGCATAGTCCAGCAACTGCTCGGCATAGCGCAGCAGCAGCTCACCTTCGGGGCGATTCGGGTCGCGCAGCACCGCCATCAACGAGGCCGGCGGCAGCATCTCGCCCGCCAGAATGCGCGTATCGAGCATCTGGCGTTCGTTCTCGGCAACGAGAACCTCATTGCTCAGCCCATTGTTGGAAAGTTCATTCCGTATTGTCGGGTTCTGATCCGAGGCCATCGCTTTTATCCTCTCAAACAGACAGTCCGGCCTGTCGGTTGCGTCTTCATATCACAGACATTTGCAATTACACAGATTTGGGAAGACGCTGCGAGCCGGCGCAGTGGCGGCCCGAAACGGCGCGCTATGTTTCCTGGCGCAGCCGGCGAATAAAATCGACGCTTTCCAGCCGGCGCTCCAGCAGGAAAGTAATATACCCCAGTAAAATACGCTCTGCATCCTCATGCAGGTTCGATGCCACTTTCAGCGATCTCACCTTGCTGAACGGGCTGCGCTGCATATGGCGCAGCAGCTTGAGCGTAACCATGGGCAAGTCGATCAACTGGCCCGTTCGGACGGCGTGGCGAACGCAGATGACGCCGCCTTCGACATAGCTGAAATACTGGTCTTCGGGCATGACCGGCTCGCGCCCGATCACGCATTCGTTCAGTTCCGGCTGAAAGCCGGCCAGCCCCAGCAGGTGAATTTCAAAATAGCGGATCACCAGCCGGAGGTCATCTTCTTCACACAGACGCTGCAGCGTGCTGTCGAGCAGGTTGTAAAGATGCCGCTGATCTTCATCCTCCGATCCGGTGAAGCGATCAACCAGTTCGGCGGCATAGCTGGCATAAGCCCCGCGCTGCAAGTCGTCGCGCAGCGCCAGAAATGGCTCGACCATCTCGGCCTGCGACAGAATACCGAAGTCACGACCGCGATGAATCAGCATGTCGACGCGAGTAAACAGCTCGACATGGCCGGCCTTGGTGCTGGTCGGTTTGCGCGCGCCCTTGGCGATAACGTCGATTTTTCCATGTTTGGGCGTGAAAACAGTTAGCAGCCGGTCCGCTTCGTTGAAATCTCGGCGCTTGAGGATGATGGCGTCGGTACGAAACGCGCGTTCCGTTCGTGCCACGAGGTTACGCTCTCAGACTCCCCGAGTTGAATCCATGCGGCAGCAGCGCGTCAATGGTGGTATCGAGGTGCAGGACACCTTCCAGATCGGCCAGAATGACGCGAACGCCGGGCGCGAGTTCGTGCAGCATCTGGCGACACATGCCGCAGGGCGATCCGCCATCGCGCGTGACCACGGCAATCGCCACAAAGTCGCGCTGGCCTTCGCTGACGGCCTTGGCCAGCGCCGTACGCTCCGCGCAGATCGTCACCGGGTAGGCGGCATTCTCGATGTTACAGCCACCGTAAACCGATCCATCCGTGGCCAAAAGCGCCGCGCCTACCACGTAGTTCGAATAGGGAGCATAGGCGAAACGGCTCGCGGTGATTGCCGCTTCGATCAGGCTTTTCATTTGTTCTTCGGTCACGGGAAGCAGACCTTTGTTCCGCCAATGATCGTTCAGAAGGTCACAAGAGGGCCATTATAGCGCAATCCGGGTTGAAACAGGAGCCCGGAGTAAAGCGACGCACGGTGACAGGCGCGCGAAGCCACACCGCCAGCATAGACGCAGGTTCGCTTTTTCGGATTATGCCCCACCATCCCGGCGGCGTGGCTTAGATCGAGTTCGACGCGCGCGAAGCGATTCCTTCCTGCGGCTTCACGTCGACCGTTTCGTTCTCGCGCCGGCCGTTTTCACTGGCTCCTTCGGGCGTATCCACATCGTCGGATTTCTCAACCCGGATCACATGCACCTTGCGGATTCGCCGCCCCTCGACTTCCTGAACTTCCAGAATCAGGCGATGGGCCTTTTCCTCAACGGTGATGGTTTCTCCCGCCTCCGGCACGCGGCCCAGCAGGCCGAAAATATAACCGCCGAGCGTGTCATTGTCCTCCGTCGACAGGTCAGAGTCCATCAG
>QGUR01000273.1 GCA_003242205.1 Chloroflexota bacterium
GGCAGGTGGAGCAGTTCGCGCCAGCTTCCCGGCACGAACAACTGCCCTACCGGGGTATCCTCGCTATCGAGCGGCAGGCTTTCCAGCGACTGTTCCAGTTCATTGACCAGAGACGAAGCCGCCTCGACCGACGTCATCGGCGGGACAACCAGCGGGATCTCACGAGAACCGGCGCTCTCGCTCGAACGCGCCGTTTCAATAGCGGTAGCAACCGATCTGAAAATGCCGCCTAGCCCGTTGACGTCGGGAGTCTGGTAAACCGGCGCGCCGGTCCCTTCGGCCAGCACTTCGAGATGCGTCTGGTCGCCCAGACCGAGGCCCACGACAATAATGGAGATGTTCGCTTCCTGTGCCAGCGCCAGCACGTCGCCGGCATCGTCCGCCGCGATATCGACACCAGCTTCGACGCCGTCGCTCACGACGACGACATAACGATGGTCAGAGTCCGATTCCGCGAGCAGTTTCACGGCTTCCAGACTGCCCTCGTAGAGCGCCGTCTGGCCTCCAGCCTCGATGTTATTGATTGCCGTCGTTAGCTGGCGTGACTCGGTCGTTGGAGCCTGCAGCACCTCCGGCTTGCCGCCGAACGTCACCAGACCGACTTCCGTGGACGCGCTCAATTCACGGATGAATTGCCGCAGCACGTTTTTCATGCTCGCCAGCGACGCCCCGGCCATCGTCTCGCTTGTATCGAGCGCGATGACCACGGCGGTATCCGCTTCAGGGGTAGCGACCGGCGGGGCATCCACTTCTTCGGTTGCTGCGGAGGCGATATTCGCAACAGGAACCACCGGCAGCGGCGTCTCCGTCGGGATCGGCATCTCGTCCAGACCGGCGTTCGGGCTGGCGGCTAAAACTGGCAGAAGAGGCACATCGCAAACGCCAGCGAACCCGGGGTCATAAGGCTGGTTAAGCCAATCCGGCTTTCAGATGCAGTGCCATTGGCGCGGGCAATCTCGAAGAGCGTATCGCCCGGCTGGACAACATACAGGCGTGTCGACCCGTTAGGCGCATCAGCCGGCGCTTCGTCCGAGTCGGTGTTTTGCGCCGGTTTGGCAGCGCCACCGGGCAGAAGCAGCACCTGTCCCTCTCGAATGAGCCGGGGATTTTCAATGCCATTCAAGGCAACCAGCGTTTCCAGATCAGTCCCACTCCGGCGCGCAATCTCGATGAGCGTGTCTCCCGGACGCACCACGTATTGCGCTCCTGATGGAGTCGGCGGCATCGCGTTGGGGTTGCTGTTACCGAGTTCCCGCACACCTGCGCCGATCACCGGGGAAACGATGTTGAGCAATGGAATGAGGAGGGCGATGAGGGCTATCAGAATTCGTGACATGTTGACCTTTCCCCGCAAGTAAACGTTTACCGCCAGCCGCTACAAACAACCCCAACCAAAGAGCAGGCCACAAGGTTCCCGCTCCAGTCGGCGGATGTGTACCGGTGAATGTGCAGATGCGAAAAATTACAGAAAGAGGTAGTTCACTCGCCGAGTTCAGCCGACCGCTGCATCACACGATCAACATTGTTTTCAGTCATGCGAGGTATTACGGACTTAGGGTACAAACGGCAATTACACGCACATCCAAAACCCACATCTCATTGTGTTGACACTTGACTAAGTTATCAACAAAATTATCTATTATGTAACATATTAAACAGGTTTTTTCAGGAAATTTTGGGATTTTATTTACGCAATTCACAAAAACTCGCGTTCACCTTAAAAACCCTTTTTAAACCTTAAAAACAATACCAAATTTCATAATATATTCTCACAATAATTCCGGTCATCCATCTACATAATTCTGGCAGCCAATCCACTGTTGCCAACGCTAACGAACATCTTTATGCTTGCACATGCATCCCCCCAACAGCATGCTTACTGTTGCGCGGAAAGCCACCGGCACTCAACAGGTTACGATAGCGATAGACATGACAGAGAAAACGACATCGCGCGGTTTCGAGATCGCGGTTTTGATCGCTTTAACAGCGCTGGCCATTGCGCTGCGACTACACTACATCACCCAGCCAGTGCGCTATGACGAAGCGCTGACCTATCTTCAATACGCGTCGAAACCGCTTGGCGAGGCGCTATCGCACTATGGCGAACCGAATAACCATCTCCTCAATACAGCGCTCGTGCATCTCGCCGTGCGCGTCTTTGGCAATGAGCCGTGGGTCCTACGTATCCCCGCGTTTCTGGCCGGCGTGCTTATCGTTCCGGCGACATTCTGGGCAAGCCGCAAGCTCTATGGCGGTATGACCGCCCTGCTTGCTGCCGCGCTGGTCGCCGTTTCGGCCTCGCTGATCGAATACTCGGTGCTGGCGCGCGGCTACAGTTTCATCACGTTCTTCTTCGTCACGCTCATCGGTCTGGCGGCTGTGCTAAAGAACCACAACCGCCCCTTGCTGTGGGGCGCATTCGGGCTGATCGCGGCGCTTGGGCTATACGCGATACCCGTTATGGTGTACCCGCTGGGGGCAGTTGCACTCTGGCTGCTGCTATCGATCTGGCTGGAGAACACAGGAAGCCAGCGCGCTAAACTCCTGTGGAGCCTGTTTCTCACGCTGGCTGCTGCCGCCCTGCTCACAATCGCGCTGTATCTGCCGGTCATCCTCAACGATGGGCTGGAAGCGTTAACGTCCAATGCCTTTGTCACGCCGCCCCCGCCCGAAGTCTTTTACCAACAACTTCCAGAAATCCTGCGGCATATCCTGCGTTTCCCAACACGCGGCTTTCCTGACATCGCGCTCTGGGCGCTGGCCGCCGGAACCCTCATTAGCCTGATCGCCCACCGGCGCATCGCCGGTCATCGCCTGCCGGTGATCATCGCCGCTGCCGCATGGATATTACCCGTCCTGTTCCTGCAGCGCGTCATCCCGTTCGACCGCACGTGGCTGTTTCTGATGCCGCTGTACGCCATCGCCGGCGCGGCGGGCTGGACGTTCCTTGTCCGGCGCAGTCCATCGCTACATATGGCATTGATCATCGCCACGGCAGCAATCGCCGTGGTCGTCGTCGAGTCAGAGATCATTCCGCGCTCCGAACAAACAGGGAACGTGCCGGACGCACAGGCGATGGCGCTCTGGCTGATCGAAAACGCACAGCCGGAGGATCAGGTGCTTGCGCCCGTCCCGGTCGATGAACCGCTGCGCTACTACCTCAACTATTTCGGTCGCCCGGACATTCCTGTCCTGAACCAGTATCAGACATCCTGGATCGACATACGCAGGCATAGCGACGGAAAACGCTACGTGATGGGCGTTGAACCGGGCGATCCGGCGGATTTCGTGGCCGAGTTTTATCTCGAAACACCGTCGTTTGAATTCTCGCTCCAGCCTGTACAGACGTTTGCCAGCTCCACCGCGCAGACGCTCACGCTGGATACGCTGCCGCAGGGTGTGTTATTCGAAATGACGTTTCCATCGGCAGAAATGGAACTGGTCACGATGCGCGGTTTTGAAGAACGCATCGCCAGCTATCAGGGTGAGACCGTACTCGACGTGCAAACTGGCGACGAATGGGGCGAGTTGCTGCTGAATGGCTCGCAGCGGTGGACAGACTACGCGGTTGAAGTGGTGGCGCTGGTGGTGAGGCCGGGACGTGAGGACATGGACGACCTGCAGATCAGCGCGCGTTACCGTCCGCAGGTCGGCGCGTATAACGGTTCGATCAGCGTCGGCAATGGGCGGGCGCGCATCGGCGCAGACGGCGCGACAGGCTGGCGCGGTATCCTGAATGAAACCCCGGTTCAGCTTGCGCCGGGACACTGGTACACACTACGCCTGCAAACCATTGGCGACCAGATCGACCTGTACGTCAACAATGCGCGCGCCGTCTCGGTTGAAGATTCGGAACTGACAGATGGCACGGTGCGGCTGCTATTTCCTCCAGAGACGCACGTCTACATCAAAGAACTGCGCGTGTATGACGTATCGCCGCGCGCGATGGCGACGCGCCAGAGCTAAAGCTCGCGGAACTGGCCGGAGGCCAGCGCCGCGCCAAACCATGCAAGGCTCTGGTTGTAATAATAGTAGGACGTATCGCCCCAGTAGCCGCCGGTAAACGCGTTCACCGCGCGGCCCTGCAGCAGATTGCCGACGCGCGCTGCCAGCCCGTGATCGCCAGACGCGACCGCGCCCGCAAGCCACATGCCGAGCATCGCTTCGTCGTGATAGTCGACAACGGGTTCCCCATCGAGCGTATACATGCGGGCAAAAGCGAAATCGGGCTGCTGGCGCTGGAAAGCCGCGGCGCGTGAAATCCAGTCGCAGGCGCGCGGCTCGCCATACCAGAGGCAATCGAGGCCAACACGCCAGAGCACGCGAACGGCCTCGTATCGCATGTCATAGCTGCAAGCTTCAAGCGGGCGTCCATGCTGCTCGCAATAGGGATATGCCGGCGCGCCTTCCGCATCGGACCAGTCCGGGGCCAGCCCGCGCGGCGCGCCCGGCGTGGCATTCAGGCTGATGTACCCCTGATCAATGACGGCGTCCCAGCGTCGGGTTTCCTGAAAGCTGTCGTAGAGTCGATACCATGCGGGCGAGAAATACGACAGGTTCACGATATTCTGCCCGTCTCCAAAATACGGGCCCGGCTTCAGATAGCGCCCATCCGCGACCGAATAATCCCAGATGGCGTCGATCAGTTCATGCGCGCGTTCGCCATACGGGCGCGTTGCGTGCGCCACCCACTCGCCCGCGTCGACGCGCCGCTGCGCGAAGATGAGCGCGGCAGCAATATCCTGATCGGCGTCTGTCGCTGAACCGCGCCCGATCACATTGCCCTGATTGTCGGCTCGCCAGTGAAACAGGCCTGTTTCATCATCGAGCAGCACCTCGTGCGCGGCGTCATAAATCACATCGAACGTTTGCTTGTCATTCATCATCACGGCCATCAGCAGCCCATAGCCGACGCCTTCACTGACCGCTTCGTACTGGCTGGCAGGGTCAAAAACAAGGCCGAGGTTATTGCCGCATGGCTCGCCGCAGAAGATGTAGAGCCGCTTATAACCTGCCCATGTGGCATTCACCAGACTCGACCAGCGCGCTTCTTGCATCGCCGCTCCGCTTACCGGGCTGAGAGCTATCGAAAGCAGGGAACAAACCAGCACAATAAGACTGTTCCGCCAAATCATCACCACTTCTCGCATCTCTGTTCTGGATCGATGTCGAAGTTCAGCACCTAATCATACCCGCAGACAACACAACGCGCCTGCCACACGAGCGCGTTACCGGATTGAGCAATGCGGCACTTTTGTTACAATAGACAACGTTACCGTTCCCCTTGCGTACAGGACAACACTATGAAGGCCACGGTCAAGCCCTGGCTTGCCGCGCAGATTGCCAATATCGACAGCGTACAGAAGTGTGTGCTCAATCAGGAAGCAGACATTGTCGTTCACTCGTGGCGCGGCATCCTGATTCATGTGCATCTGGTCGATGAAGTGCCTCGACCGCGCAACATGAAGCGCATGGTGCAGGAGGCAACCCGAACCGGCATCGGTTCGCTGTTTGTGGTCGACGCCCGGCTGCTGCCGCCGGATGGAGCCGTGGTCGCGCCGGCAGACTGGTTACTCGCGATTCACGCGCTGACCGACGAGAAAATCTATACCTATTACCTCAAGGATGGCGAACCGCGAATCGCTCAGGTTCACCTGCGCGTGACGAACAAGAGCGAAGAACGCGAAGTCTGGTACGGGCCGGACATCGACGTGATCGGCCAGATGCCGTTTTTCCGCGTGTGGATCAAGACCCCCATCCTGAAGGGCGATTTTCTGGTCGCGAATTTTGCCGCCCCGGCTTTCTGGCACGACCGCGATTTTCGCAACGCCCGCGCCGCAGCCGCCGAAGAAGCGCGCCGCGCCGCCAGAGAAGGAGAGCGTGTGAAGCACGAATTTGGCTATGGCGGCAGCGGCCCGGCACAGGTGTTTGTGCGCCAGACAACCGCGCTCGAACGTTCCTACGCGCGTCTTGGGTTGAAGCCAACCGCGTCCTGCGACGAGGTCAAGACGGCTTACCGCCGGCTGGCGCTGCAAAGCCATCCCGATGTCAGCCCGTTACCGAAGCAGGAAGCGGAAGAGCGTTTCCGCGAATTGACCGAGGCTTACAACTTTATCCGTGAACAGGGCGGCTGCGACTGATCGCCCCCGCCTTCCGGTATCCTGTAACCAGGAGCGATTTCATGTCCACCATCTCCCCACAAACATTGAGCGACGCCGAACAGCGTGCGCTCTTGCAGTCGGCGCGCGTTATCGCAGTCG
>QGUR01000537.1 GCA_003242205.1 Chloroflexota bacterium
TTCCACGGCTCTTTTCATCCTCTTTTTCCCTGATGTTAAACGCGAACCCCATTGGCTGGGCGCGCAGCAGCGCCGCCAGTTGGGTCGATTCGCTGTGCAGTTCGGGGTTGAAGACGGTGACCAGCACCTCGACGACCGTGCCGCCAAGCGACGCCGGATACAGGTCGAGTAGCTCCATCAGGTCGATAATGCGTTCGATTCCCAGACTGACTCCGGTGGTCGGGATGCTCTCGCCGCGGAACATGCCGATCAGGGCGTCATAGCGCCCTCCGCCGCTTACGCTGCCGAGGTTAGGTTCGGTAATCACGGTTTCGAAGATCGGCCCGGTGTAGTAGCCAAGCCCGCGCACCATCGTCAGGTCGAATTCGTAATGCTGGAGCGATACGTTGAGATCGGATAGGTGATCGGCCAGCTCGCGTAGTTCGGCTATCGCTTCGCGGGCAGCCGGCAGCGAGCCCAGCATGTCGTCCAGAAAGTCGAGCCGTTCCAGGCCGGGCATTTGCGCCTGTAACAGCGGCAACATGCGCTCCACGACGTCGACGCCAATGCCGCGTTTCAGCAATTCTTCGCGAACGCCCTCCGCGCCGATTTTGTCGAATTTGTCGATGCTGCGATACAGATCGCCCAGCAGGGCATCCGGCACACCGGAAAACTGGCCGATGGCAGTCAGCAGCTTGCGGTTGTTGATCTTGACGGTGAACTGCCTGAAGCCGAGCCGGGTCAGCGCCATGACGACCATCGACAGCACTTCGGCGTCCGCGCTCATGCTGGACACGCCGACGATGTCCGCGTCGCACTGGTAGAACTCGCGATAGCGCCCGCGCTGGGGCCGTTCGCCGCGCCAGACGGGGGCGATTTGATAGCGCCGGAAGGGCAGGGTGATCTCGTTTTGGTACTGGGCCACGACGCGAGCCAGCGGCACGGTCAGGTCATAACGCAGGGCCAGCTCTTCCTTGCCTTCGGCATGCGCGGCGCGATAAATGAGCTTTTCGGCGTCCTCGCCGTACTTGCCCATCAGGGTTTCGTTCAGCTCCATGACCGGCGTTTGCAACGGCTCGAAGCCGTAGAGGTGGAAGACATCGCGCACGATGCTGAAGACATACTCACGTCTGAGCATGTCCTGCGGCAGAAAATCGCGCATTCCTTTGGGAAGCCGCGGTTTGATCCTGACCTGCGACATGGTTACTCCTCAACAGCGGTGTGGCGGGCGAAAAACGGAACAAGCAGGTTGCAACAAAAAAGCGCGGACCAACGTCCGCGCTTTCCCGGTGTCTGCGTTGAGCGTTGGTCAGCGGTCGCTATTCAGGCTGGCATGATGGTTGAACAACGGGTAAAGCAACACAGCGCTGAATCCTCGTCTTTACGGCAAGCAAGTATAAAAGGCGGGAATCGTTATTGCAAGCAGCTTTCAATCCCCGGTAGCGGCCTGCGATGATTGCTGCGCCTGCCGCCAGACTTCGTGGAACTGATCCAGATGGCCGTCCATGTGCATCAGGCCCGCCAGATAGGCGGCGGTGGCGTTCTGCGGCCCGTATTTTTCCATGAAGCGCTCGGAAACATCGCGATAAACATCGAGGTGAGGGCGGTTCGGCCATGTCTGCAGGAAGGCCAGACACATGCGGCGGCTTTCTTCCAGCCGCTCGATGGCCTGAGCCTGCGTGCGAATGTCGCGCCAGGGCGTTTCATAACGCAGGCGCGGCTCGCGCGGATACGGAAAACCGCGGCGGAGGTCGGAAATGTGGGGTGCG
>QGUR01000538.1 GCA_003242205.1 Chloroflexota bacterium
TCGATCCCGCCGTCGAGGCGCGGGCAGGGCTTAAGCCGCGTCATGGTCGAAGCGATGGTGAAGCTGGCAGCTGACCACGGCTTTGGCAACCTGATCGCACCCGTACGCCCCAACCAGATGCACCGGTATCCGCTGACGCCGGTTGAGCGCTACGCGCGCTGGACGAACGACGATGGCGCACCCTTCGACGCCTGGATGCGTGTTCACTGGCGGCTGGGCGCGGAGATTGTCAAACCGTGTCCGCGCTCGATGCGGATTGAGGGCAGTGTGCAACAATGGCAGGACTGGACGGGGATGCGTTTTCCCGAAACCGGCGACTATATCGTGCCCGGCGCGCTGGCCCCGGTTCGTATCGAGCGCGAAGCCGATCGCGGCATTTACGTCGAACCGAATGTCTGGATGCGCCACCGGATTGGAGATTGAGGTTTTGAGGCCGCGTCACGCATAATGGCTCCTGAAAGCGCGGGCGGCTTGCAGCCATGAATGCATTTCCAAAGACTCTGATCATTATTCCGGCGCTGAACGAGGCGGATAGCATTGCCTACGTCATCGGGCAGATCCGCGAACACGCGCCGTGGGCAGATATCGCTGTCGTCAACGACGGTTCGAACGATGCGACCGCGGCGATCGCCGAATCCTGCGGCGTGATCGTGCTGAACCTGCCCTTTAACGTTGGGATTGGCGCGGCGGTACAGACCGGCTTCATCTACGCCGAGCGCTACGGTTACGATGTCGCCGTGCAGACCGATGGCGATGGCCAGCACCCGCCGTCCGAGATACCGGTGCTGGTGCAGGCGCTGATGGAGGGGGATGCCGACGTCATCATCGGTTCGCGTTTTCTGGCCGAACGCGGCTACAGGACGCCGTGGACGCGCCGCCTTGGCATTCTGATTCTGGCGCTGATCATCTCGTTCGTGACCGGGCGGCGCTGTACCGATCCGACGTCCGGTTTTCGCGCCTCTAACCGGCGCGCGATCCGGCTGTGCGCCCGGCTTTACCCGCACGACTATCCCGAACCGGAAGCCGTGGTGCTGCTCCAGCGGGCCGGGCTGCGGCTGCGCGAGGTGTCCGTACTGATGTCGGCCCGTTATGGTGGCAAGTCGTCAATCACGCCGCTGCGCTCCGGTATCTACATGGTGAAAGTGATTCTGGCGATCTTCATCGGGCTGTTACGGCGCGCGCCCGTTCTTGACCCGGAATGAGGGTGGGCGATGCGCGTTCTCATGGTTTCAAAAGCCAATGTAGTCGGCATTTATCAGCGCAAGCTCGAAGAAATCGCCCGTCTGGGCGTCGACCTGCTGGCGCTGACGCCGCCGTCATGGCGCGATGAACGCGGCGAACTGCTGCTGGAGCGTGTCTATACGCGCGGTTACCGGCTGGAAGCGACGCCGATTCACTTCAACGGCAGCTTTCACCTGCACTATTATCCGGCGCTGGCCCGGCATCTGGCCGCGTTCCGGCCCGATATCGTCCACATCGACGAAGAACCGTACAACGTCGCGTCGTGGCAGGCGCTGTATCATGCGCGGCGGCACGGGGCGCGCGCGGTTCTGTTTTCGTGGCAGAATATCAATCGTCGCTACCCACCGCCGTTTGTGTGGGGCGAGCGTTGGGTTCTGCGCCATATCGACCATCTGATCGCCGGCACGGACAGCGCGGCGCAGGTATGGCGGGAAAAAGGTTATCGCGGTTCGATCAGCGTCATTCCGCAGTTTGGAATCGATCCGGTTCTGTTCGCGCCCG
>QGUR01000539.1 GCA_003242205.1 Chloroflexota bacterium
TCTCTTTTTGTTTTTTTTTAATTGTTCGGGCTCACCCGAGATCCTCACATTCCCCTTTCTCCGCAGGCTCCGATGGGTATAAGAGACAGGGGCAACCCGCTGGCCAGCGACGACAACAGCGGCGGTGGCACTACGGCGCTGTTACGCAATATCCTGCTACCGGCCAGCGGCGAGTACATCATCCGCGCGCGCGGTGACGGCGTGGGCGAGTACCGTCTGGGGCTGACGCTGTCGCTGGAGCGCTTGCCGGTGACGCCGAATATCCCGCCGCCGACGCCGACTGCGACGCCGACGGCCACCGCCGAGCCGCGTTCTGATCGCCTGCTCGACCATGTGCCGGTGACAGGCGTGATCGCCCGGCCGGGGGACTTCGCGCGTTATCCGATTGTGGCGCTGGAGGGCGAGGTCTTTACGGTTGGCGTCAGCCCGGTGGGCAGCAGCGGCCTGCGCCCGCGAATCGAGCTGTACAGCCCGTCGGGCGAGCTGGTGCGTCAGGCCAGCGCCAGCCTGTCGAACGCTGCCGGCGACGCGCTCGTTCCGGCGTATCAGGCAGCCGAGTCGGGCACGTATGTCGCTCTAGTGCTTGGCGAAGGCGGCACAACCGGTGAATACATCATCAGCTATGGTCTGGGCGTTTCGCGCGAGAACATTCTGCGCGGGCCGCTTTATGCCGACCAGACGATGACCGGAGACATCGCACGGCGGGGCCTGCGCGACGTCTGGACGGTGTATCTCAACGCGGGCGATGTGATCACGGCGACCGCCAATCCGCAGAGCAGCCTGTTCGACCCGGTGCTGGAGCTGGTTGCGCCGGACGGTTCGATCATCGCGTGGGATGACAACAGCGGCGGCGGTCTGACGCCGCTCATCGGCAGCGCCCGCGCGCCTGTCACCGGCGCGTATCTGCTGCGCGTGGCGGGCGCGAGCGCCGCCAGCAGCGGAGCCTATACGGTCATCTGGCGCTATGTGGCTGCCGCCCCGACCGCCACGCCGCCCGCCGCGACGATTCTGCTGATGTCGGTTGATGACGTCGCGCCGGAGCGCACCTATCTCGACTATCCATTTCAGGGGCTGGCCGGGCAGCGCATTCTGATCCGTGTGACCGCCAGTCCCGGCAGCAGCCTCGACCCGGTCGTCGCGCTGGTCGCGGCCGACGGCACGATACTGGCCCGCGTCGACGATTATGGCGACGACCTCAACCCGGTGCTGGAATACGTGCTGCCCGCTACCGGCACGTATTTCGCCCGCGTCGATGGCTACCAGAGCAGCGGCGCGTTTGAGATGACGATTGAGGCGCTGTACTGAGCCGGGCGTGAGGGGTCTGTTCCACGCCCTCAACAACGCCGCCGCTTTTCCGCCAGCAAATCTGTACAAAGAACGGCGCTCGGCCCCTGATTTCCCTGCTGCGTTTGTGCAGTCTATTCGAACGCCGAAGGTGCTGCCTTAGCGCATGCGCCTCAATCTGCCCGCGTGTGGACGCTTCTGACAGGGCAGCTTGCACAACTGTCAGTTTCTGCCAAAACACGCGCTTTAAGTTTAGGAATTCCAGCGGTGCAAGTGGGAACAGCGGGTTCGTACACTCTTTCACGTGGCGCTTTTAAGCCTGATTGTTCTGTGGAGGAGATCTCATGAACCGACGTTCTCGTTTGCTACGGCGTCTTATCGCCATGGCCCTCGGCACTCTGATACTGGCTGTCTTCGGCACTACGTTCACCTATGCACAGGATGAAGTCGCGGAAGCT
>QGUR01000274.1 GCA_003242205.1 Chloroflexota bacterium
GTCGGGAAGAAAATTGACGGCGCAAGGTGCGCCATGCGCGGTTGACAGGCGGGGAAGGGCCGACAACAATTATGATACCGACCGTATGGTATGTAAAAACAGGCAACAGCCTCAGGAGCCAAATGATATGGCGAGTTTATCGGAAGTGCGGAAAACGCCGGATCGCGTTTCGGGATTGCCGCTTGTCGGGAATTTGCCCGAATTTGCCCGCGACCCGATTAAATTTATCACCCGCCTTAAGGAGGACGGTGGCGATGTCGTCGGGTTTTCGCTCTTGGGCGATCAGAGCGTGCTGATCAGCCATCCGAAAGACATCGAACGCGTGCTTCTGGAAACCGGCAAGCGCTACAGCAATGGCAAAAGCGGCACTGGCTACGCGCTCAAAACCATTGTGGGCAACGGTCTGGTCATGAGCGAAGGTGAGTTATGGAAGCGCCAGCGCAAACTGCTTGCGCCCGCCTTTCATCATCAGGCCATCAGGAAATATGCCGGTTTGATCGTCGATTATGCACACGATCTGGCGCAGAGCTGGCATGATGGGGCTGTTCGTGACATCCATCAGGACATGATGACGCTGACGCAGCGCATCATCATGAAAGCGCTGTTTAACGTGGACGTTCTCAACCACGCCGGCACGGCGAGCGAAGCGTTCGATACCATGATGCACGCCATCGACGCCGAGATGCGCGGGCTGGAGGCTATCCTGCCCGACTTTGTCCCAACTTTTTCGCGTGTGCGGCTGCGCGAGGCGGTGGCTTATATCGATGGGCTGCTGACGGAAATCATCGAGAAACAGCGCTCGGAAGCTGGCGATGAGCACGACGATCTGCTGACGATGATGATGGACGCCCGTGACGACGATGGGCAGCCCATGAGCCGGGAGCAACTGCTCGATGAAATCCGCACTCTCTATCTGGCGGGGCACGAGACGACCGCCACCACGCTTTCGTGGACGTGGGTGCTGCTCTCGCGTAATCCGGAAGTCTATGCCAGACTGGAAGCCGAGATCGGGCAGGTGTTGAACGGGCGCACGCCCACGGCTGAGGATGTGGGGCAACTGTCCTACTGCAACGCGGTCATCAAGGAAGCCTTGCGTTGCTATCCGGTCGCCTGGATTACCAGACGGGTCGCGCTGGAGGATGTGGAAATCGGCGGGTATCAGATTGCGAAAGGGACTTCCATCTACCTGAGCCCCTGGATCGTCCATCATGATGCGCGCTGGTACGCAGACCCGGACACATTCATGCCGGAGCGGTGGTTGAAGGACAAATCCGAACTGCCGCCGCGAGAGGCGTACATTCCATTCGGCGGCGGGCCGCGTATCTGCATTGGCAACGGGCTTGCGATGATGGAGGCCGTTCTGATTCTGGCGACGCTGCTACAACGCTATCGTGTTTCCGTGCTGGCCGAGCATGAAGTCGAAATCGAACTGACAGGCACGCTGCGTCCCAAAGCCGGTGTGCAGGCCAGAATGATGGAGCGCGCGCTTTAAGCGAAGGCAGCCACGGGCGCGGCGTTGCTTTCTGCGATGTCGCGCCTACGAAGCGGCGTCCCGTATGCGCTGACAGGAGATACTTGTGCGTAGGACAAAAGAGGAGGCCAGACAGACCCGCGAAAATATACTGAAAGCGGCGGCAACGATCATCGCCCGTTCTGGGATCGGCGCTTTCACCATCGAAGCCGTTGCTCAGGAAGCCGGCGTGACAAAAGGCGGCGTGCTGCATCACTTTCCGTCCCGGGAAGCGTTGCTGAACGGCCTGATTGACCATGTCATTGAAGCGTTCAACATACGGCTGCAGAAAGAACTGAGCACGGAACCGGCGGGACAACCGGGGCGCTGGTTGCGCGCCTATATCCGGGCTGTATTCTCGGTTCAGTATGACGTGCAGTATCTCATCCCCGCGCTGGCGGCGGCTGTCGCTGCCGACCACCGACTACTGGAACGGATCCGACGCAGGTTCGAAGAAAGCCAGCAGGCCGTCGTTCGGGATGGCATTGACCCGGTACAGGCCACCATTGTCCGGCTGGCGGTAGATGGCATCGTCTTCGCCCGCTCGCTGAATGTCGATGTGCTGGATGAGGAGACGAGCCGGAAAGTCTATAATGAGCTTTTCAGTCTGACGAGTTCGACTCGCATTTCGCCCTGAAGGGGAAACCTGTCATGATTGTCACTACTGCAACGCTGTTCCGCGCCGCTTACGGCCAGTATGCTGTCGGCGCGTGGAATATCAACAATATGGAGCAGGCGCTTGGATTGTTTGAAGGGCATCAACGCGCGCAGGCTCCCTTTATCGTTCAAATCTCGAAAGGCGCGCGCAAATACGCGGGCATCCCGATGATTGAGGCGATCATCCGCGCTGCCGAACAACTCTATCCCGACGCCATCTTTGCCGTTCATCTCGATCATGGGGATGAAGCGACCTGTTATGCCTGTATTGACTCGGGCTTTTACTCGTCGGTGATGATCGACGCTTCTCACGAGCCGTTTGAAGAAAACGTCACCATCACGCGCCGGGTCGTCGAACGCGCACATGCGAAGGGCATCTCGGTCGAAGCGGAATTAGGGATGCTCGGCGGCGTTGAAGAGGATATCGCGCTGGATGAAAAACACGCCCGCCTGACTGACCCCGACGAGGCCAAGCGTTTTGTCGAGGAAACCGGCGTGGACAGCCTTGCGGTTGCCATCGGAACCAGCCATGGCGCGTATAAATTCACCGGCCAGCAGGCGCTTCATTTCGACCGCATCGCGGCGATTCAGGAGCGCCTTCCCGGTTTGCCGCTGGTCATGCATGGATCGAGTTCCGTGCCGCAGGAGGAAGTCGCCCGTATCAACGCAGCCGGCGGGAAACTCGATCCATCCGCGCGGGGCGTTGATGAAAACGACTTTGCCCGGGCCGCCCGGCTGGGCGTGACCAAAGTGAATATTGATACGGACGGGCGGCTCGTGTGGACGCGGGTGCATCGAGAATACTTCCGCGATTATCCTCAGGAGTTCGATTTCCGCAAGCCGGGCGCTGTTTTCATCGAGGAGTTTGCACGGTTCGTCGTTCACAAGTCGCAAAAACTGGGATCGTTCGGCCAGCTTGACAAGCTGCGGAGTGCCATCTCGTCCTGACGAGAAGCGTCTGGCCGGCAACAATCTTCGCTCATAAATTCGCTCTCCTGCCTTCTTGACTTGGGCGAACAAATTTTCTATGCTGGTGACAGCCAAAGGCGCATCCACAGGAGAGACCGATATGAGCGAAGTCCGCGTTCTGGTTGGAACCCGCAAAGGCGCGTTCCTGCTGCGTTCCGACGAACGGCGTCAGGATTGGACTGTTGAAGGCCCGCATTTTCCGGGCTGGGAGGTCTTTCATATCACCGGGACGCCTGCCGATCCCAACCGGCTCTATGCGTCGCAGTCAGGGGGCTGGTTCGGGCAGGTCATGCAGCGTTCCGACGATGGCGGCAAGACATGGGAAACCATAGGCAACGAATTTGTCTATGAAGGCGTTCCCGGCACGCACCAATGGTATGACGGCTCCCAGCATCCGTGGGAATTCAAGCGCGTCTGGCATCTGGAGCCTTCGCCGGATGACGCGGACTCGGTCTATGCGGGTGTGGAGGACGCGGCGCTGTTTCATTCTTCAGACGGCGGTAAGACGTGGCGCGAGCTGCCCGGGCTGCGCGAGGTCAAAGGCCACCTGTGGCAGCCCGGCGCGGGCGGCATGTGCCTGCATACAATCATCATCAGCCCGGATAATCCCAACCGGATTTTCGTCGCCATCTCCGCCGCGGGCGCTTTCCGAACCGACGACGGCGGCGTCACCTGGCGACCGATCAACGAAGGGCTGAAATCCGAATACGAGCTGCCGGATGCGACCGCCGAGGTCGGTCACTGCGTCCACAGCATCGCCATGCACCCGTCTCGTCCCGATACCCTGTTCATGCAGAAGCACTGGGACGTGATGCGCTCGGACAACGCGGGCGAATTGTGGTACGAGGTCAGCGGCAACCTGCCGAGTGATTTTGGGTTTCCAATCGCCGTTCACGCGCACGAACCGGAAACCATTTATGTCGTGCCGATCGCGAGCGATTCCCATCATTTTCCGCCCGACGGTAAACTGCGCGTCTATCGCAGCCGGTCGGGCGGCAACGAGTGGGAGGCGTTGACCAACGGCCTGCCGCAAAGCCACTGTTATGTCAATGTGTTGCGAAACGCCTTCGCGGTCGACACGCTGGAGTCGTGTGGCCTTTATCTCGGTACAACCGGCGGTCAGGTTTACGTTTCCGCCGATTCGGGCGATCACTGGATGCCGGTTGTGCGCGATTTGCCGCCTGTATTGTCGGTCGAAGTGCAGGTCTTGCCATGATTCAGGTGACGCTGCCCTTGCACCTGCGCACGCTGGCGCAGGTCACGGGGCCGGTTGAGCTTGAGGTTTCGCAGCCGGTGACGCAGCGCGCCATTCTGGATGCGCTGGAAGCCGCCTATCCGATGTTGCGCGGCACTATTCGCGATCCGGTGACCAAACAACGCCGTGCTTTCATCCGCTTCTTTGCTTGTGGCGAGGATCTGTCTCACGAACCGCCGGATGCCGCTGTTCCGGCTGAGGTGGCGACAGGAAAGCAGCCTTTCCGCATCATCGGCGCGATGGCGGGCGGATAGAGCAGACGCCCAATCGTCCATGGGGGCGGCATGGCGCTGGCGGGATGTGCCGGTTGCCGCCCCAATTCGTGTTACGATAAGGGCGAAGCGAGATGAGGTGGCGCTATGGGTATCACCCCCAAAACCAGGTTAACCGTTGAGGAATATCTGGAACTTGAGCGGACAAGTGAGACTCGCCACGAATACCTCGACGGTGAAGTGTTCGAGATGGTCGGCGCAAGGGAAAATCACACCCTGATCATTGGCAATCTTGTTGCCGTCTTGCATCCACAGCTTCGCCGGCCATTATGCCGTTTGTATCAGATTGACATGCGAGTCAAGGTCAGTGCGACCGGATTGTACACATACCCGGATGTCGTCGTCCGGTGCGGCACGCCGGAATTTGAGGGATCAGGTCGAGCGACGCTGCTGAATCCCACACTTATCATCGAGGTGTTGACTCCATCAACTGAAGCCTACGACCGGGGCGACAAATTCCGGCATTATCGGGCAATTCCGACCCTTCAGGAATATGTCCTCATTTCGCAGAACAACCCGCGGATTGAGCGTTATCTGCGGCAGAACGACAACACATGGCTATTTACCGACGCGACAGGGCTGGACGCGGAACTTGAGTTGCCGTCGATTGGCTGCACACTGCCGCTTGCCCGCGTTTATAAGCAGGTCGATTTCGAGGCTCAGGACTGACTCAGCGCTTCATACAATTCCAGCAGCACGCCGCCGGTACTGCGCGGATGCACGAAGCAGTAGCGCCTGCCATCGGGGCGCGTGCGCGGCGTCTCGTTAATCAGTTCCGCGCCGTTTTCCGCAAGCCGGGCCATCGCCACTTCGATATTTTCCACTTCCAGACACAGATGATGCATTCCGCCGCCGGTCTTGGCGAGGTACTTTGCCACGCCGCTGTCCTCGGTGATCGGCTTAATCAGTTCGATCTCGCCCTCACCAACCGGCAAGAACGCAATATCGACCGCTTCGGCTTCGTTGCGCTCGGTGTGTTGTAAGGGCAGGCCGAGCGCCTGCTGCCAGAAATTCAGCGCTTTGTCCATATCCGCCACGACGATGGCGATGTGATTGATCTTGATGTTTTGTGTAGTCACGGTTGCCTGCTAATTCAGTAGAAGCGAGCTGAGTAGATGATACGGTTTGGAGGGGACGCCGGGCTGCTTTACGCTTGCTCGCGTTCGGGTTCCGGAATTGGTATTCCCAGTTCCAGAGCGGTTGTCAGCGATGTAATGACTGCCTGTCGCCTGCCTAAGCTCAAATCCGTAATCTTCCAATACCGGTCGCAATTCGTCGAGTGAAACATTTTTGGGATTTCGGCGAATGCGTTCCAGACGTTTGCTCATATTTTACCTCATGCGGATGTATTTTCCCGATCCCTTTCGGCCAGCAACTATTTAACCTGAACACCGCTGGCTGTGAAAGGCAACGGGCGCAGTTACGTTACCTGCGTTCCGGCGTGCGCTATAATCAGACAGAGAAGTGTACAGAGGGAGGTCATGGATCGAGGTCTTTTGGCCCCACATGCGCCGACCCTGCGCGCCATTATCGAGAGC
>QGUR01000012.1 GCA_003242205.1 Chloroflexota bacterium
CTATGCAACTGGCGCTCCGCGCCCCGTTTTTCCTCCCCACAGCTAAAGCTGCGGGCTTCCAAACGGAGGGGTCGGTGAGAAGTTTTGGACCGGCTTTTGCCGCCGGGCCAGCCAATTTCCCGGCTTCGCGTTATCATCCTGAGCGCGGGCCAGTGATGCCTTGATGAGCGCCCGCGCTGCACGCGCTACTTCCCGGAGGCATACATGCGTTCCACACGGCCAAACGTCATCGTCTTTTTCACCGACCAGCAGCGGTGGGACACCACCGGCATTCATGGCAATCCGCTGGACCTGACGCCGAATTTCGACCGCGCCGCTCGCACGGGCACGAGCGTGTACCATTCCTTCACCTGCCAGCCGGTGTGCGGCCCGGCGCGCGCAACCATGCAGACCGGCATGTACGCCACGACGACCGGCTGCTACCGCAACATGATCCCGCTGCCGCCAGACGCCAAAACGCTGGCGCATTATTTTCGCGAAGGCGGCTACACCACCGGCTACATCGGCAAGTGGCATCTCGCCAGCGTCGATGAGCGCCGTCCCGGTGAAGATAACCTGACTTACTGGACGCGCCTCGGCCACACGCCGGTCCCGGAAGCGGAGCGCGGCGGCTACGAATACTGGCTGGCGGCCAACCTGCTGGAGTTTTCTTCGGACAGCTATGATACAGTGCTGTACGATAATGACAACCGGCGCGTGAAGCTGCCCGGCTATCGCGTCGACGCGGTCACCGATGCGGCGATCCGTTACCTCGAAATGCCCAGAACCGACCCGTTCTTCCTCTTCATCTCCTATATCGAGCCGCACCACCAGAATCACCTTGACGACTACCCGCCGCCGGACGGTTATCGCGAGCGCTACAGCGGGCGCTGGATGCCGCCCGATCTGGCTGCGCTTGGGGGCAGCGCACACCAGCACCTCGGCGGCTATTACGGCATGGTGAAGCGACTGGACGAGGCATTTGGGCGGCTGCTGGACGCGCTGAAAAGCCTGAACCTGCTCGATAACACGATCGTGCTGTTCACGTCGGATCACGGCAACCACTTCAAGACGCGCAACAGCGAATACAAGCGCTCGTGCCATGAAAGCTCGATTCGCGTGCCGACGGCGATCATCGGCCCCGGCTTCGAGGGCGGCGGCCAGTTGCCCGCGCTAGTCAGCCTGATCGACATCCCGCCGACGCTGCTCGACGCCGCAGGGCTGCCCATACCCGAAACCATGCAGGGGCGCTCGTTCTTCCCGCTGGTGCGCCGTCAGGCGGTCGATTTTCCGGAGGAAGTCTTTATCCAGATCAGCGAGTCGCAGGTAGGGCGGGCGTTGCGAACGCGACGCTGGAAATACTGCGTCACCGCGCCCGACGCCGACCCGTGGAATGACGCCGGTTCAGATCGCTACGTCGAGCAGTATTTATACGACCTTGAGGCGGACCCGCACGAACTGGTCAATCTCGCTGGGCTGGACACGCATGCAGAAGTATCGCGGATGCTGCGCGAACGGCTGATCCAGCGCATGGTCGAGGCGGGCGAGCCTGCGCCGGTGATTGAGCCTGCGCCGGTCCGTACCATGCCGCAACAGCAGCGTTACGTATTCCCTGAGGATTTGCAGCGGGTCGTGGGGAATTAGGCGGCGAATATCTCATCCCCCTTCTCCCAATTCGGGGAAAAGGGGGATGAA
Source organism: Chloroflexota bacterium (assembly GCA_003242205.1). Lineage (GTDB taxonomy): Bacteria > Chloroflexota > Anaerolineae > Aggregatilineales > Phototrophicaceae > ZC4RG36. The sequence goes on from QGUR01000012.1 coordinate 1,675, forward strand.
TCGACTACATCATTCACACCCGCGCGGCGAGCGCGCTGCAACCGGGCGCGTCCATTTCCGTGGCGGCGAGTTCGAGCAGATAGGGCGGGAATTGGCCGCCTGCGTCCTCAACCGCGAGCGCGAACAGTCGGTTGACTTCGTTGGGATAGTCGTCCGCAAGATTGCTCGCGAACGGTTCCGGGGCAGTCAGGTCGTGCAGGAACGCGCCCGAACCATCGACCTTGCAGCTCAGCCACCAGCGGTCATCGACGACCGTGATGGTGCTGCCCCAGCCAATCGTCGCGTGGTCGCGGAGCGCCGCGCCGCCGCCTGTCGCCGCCGTCCAGAATGGCTGGCCGTGCAGCGGTTGGCGGGGTTGTACGCCTGCGAATTCAAGCACCTGCGCCGAGATGTCGGTGTGTTGCAGCAGTAGATCGGAGCGCTGACCCGCGCCTGTGCCGTCGGGATGGCGCACCAGCAGGGCGATATCGAAAACCGACGGGTCGGACGGGTAGCCGCGCTTGCCCATGTAATCACGGTCGCCGATGGAATGCCCGTGATCGCTGACGACGATCACGACGGTGTCGTCCAGCCGTCCCAGCGTGCGCAGCGTCTCCATCAGGTGGCCAAACCAGCGGTCGCACATCGTCACCAGACCGCTGTAGTTCGCCTGAGCGCGCCGTAACAGCTCCGGCGTCAGCTTCTCGGTCGTGTTGTAAATCGAGATAACCTGCTCCTGCGCGTCCGAGTTGTCGTAAAGACGCCGGTACTGCTCCGGCACGAACCACGGTTCGTGCGGGTCGAAGCTTTCGACCACCAGATAGAAGTTCTCGGCATCCTGATTTTCCTGCAGCCAGCGCGCGGCCTGAATCATGACCTGAGCGTTGAAATAATCCTCTTCGTGGGTGCGGCCATACATGTTGCGCAGGCAGTTACGCAAGAAGTCGATGGCGCTCTGTTCGTTATGGACGTGCTCGAAAAGCTGAGGGGCTAGCCACCGGGCCAGCTCTTCTTCGGTTGGCTCCGGCCCGCTGCGATACGGGTCCTGTTCCTGTCCGCGGATGAAGGTCCACTGGTCGAAGCCGCGGGTGAAATTCTTGGACGGCTTGAACATGTGATAAACGTCCGAGATCAGCGCGGTGCGGTAGCCTGCCGCCTGTAGCAGTTCGGCCACCGTATCCTGCGCTTCGTCAATCGGCCCCCAGCCCGGCGCGCCGACGAAGTCACCCTTCAACCGGATATCGCCATTCCAGAACGGATAAACGCGCTGGCCCGTATAGAGCGCGCGTCGCGCGGGCAGTGTTGGCAGCACTTCGGGATACACGCGGTCGAAAACCAGCGCCTCCTGCGCGAAGCGGTCGAGATTGGGCGTATGGACCTTGCCCCATGGCGGCTGCCCGTATGCGCCGATCGCGTCTTTGCGGAGCGTGTCAAAAACGACGAGTACGATGTTCATGGTCTCTGAAACTCCAACGATGCCGGCCCGGTAAACGCGCGAACGGCCGGCGTGGTTCGCCTGATTCAGCCTTTCAGCGCGCCAAGCGTGAGTCCCTTGACGATATGGCGTTGAGCGAAGGCCACCATAAAGATCGCCGGGATGGTGGCGAAGAACGCGGCGGCGGCCATCTCGCCATAGCGGATGTTGTATTCCTGCGCGAAGCTGGCGATGCCGATGGGGATCGTGTTCGCGTTGGCGGTGCTCGTCAGGCTGAGCGCGAACAGAAATTCCTTCCAGCTAAAGATGAAAACCAGCACGGCGGTAGCGGCGATGCCGGGGCGCGCCAGAGGCAGCACGATATGCGTGAAACGCTTGAAGTAACCGCATCCGTCGATGGCTGCCGCTTCTTCCAGTTCGGGCGGAACTTCCGAGAAAAAGCTGTGCAGCATCCAGAAGGCGAGCGGCAGGTTGAGAATGGTGTGCGCCATGATGGTCGCCAGCGGCGTGTCGTAAATGCCGAGGGCGCGCGTGTTCAGGTAATACGGGCCGACGAAGATGATCGGCGGCAACATGTGTACGAACACCAGCCAGCCCATGATGAGGCCGCTGTAGAGCCTGCGCCAGCGGAAGCGGCTGAGGCTGTACGCGCCGAGCGACGCTACGAACAGAATGACCAGCATGCTGCCCAAACCCGTGATGATGCTGTTGCGCGTGAGCAGCAGGAAGTTGCTGCGCCGCCCGAAGAACAGCTCTTCGTAGTTGGCCAGGGTTGGGGTGAAGAAGAAGCTGCCGCTGAACATGTCGCGCAGCAGCTTGAGCGATGTCATCAGCGTGTAGAGCAGCGGCCCAAGCACGATGAGCAGCACGATGAGCAGGAACAGATGAATCAGAATGGATTGTCGTCTACTGGCGATCATGGCTACATCGTCTTTCGGGCCATTGCGTTGACCCACTGGTAGAAAATGACAAACACCGAGATGATGAGCGCCATGAGCAACGCCAGCAGCGCGCCGTAGCCAAGGCGGAACTGTTCGAAGAAAACGGTGTAAATGTGCATGCTGATGACCTGGCTGGCCGTGCCGGGGCCACCGCCGGTTAGCAGGAAGATTTCGTCGAACACCTTGAAGGCGAGGATGGTTCGCAGCATCAGCGCGACGATGATCGTCGGTCGCATCATCGGCAGCAGCACGTGACGGTATACCTGCCATTCGTTCGCGCCGTCCACGCGCGCGGCTTCGGACAGTTCATGAGGCAGCGACTCGACGCCTGCCAGCAGGATGAGGAAGAGGAAACTGGTCCAGTGCCAGATATCGACGATCATGACCGAGATCAGCGCGAGGTTCGGGTCGCCGGTCCACGTCGGCCCCGCGATGCCGAACAGCGCCAGAATCTGGTTGATGATGCCGAAGTTGTAGTCATACATCAGCCGCCACATGGTGCCGATCGCCACGGCGGGAATGAGAATGGGCGTGACGAACACGGCGCGGTAAATGGGGCTAAAGCGCCCGACCCGGCTGACGGCGAACGCCAGCACAAGGCCGAGGAAAGTCTCGATCACGACGACGCAGACAACGAAGATGAGCGTGTTTCGCAGCGCGACCGGAAACACCACGTCTGTCGCCAGATATTTAAAGTTATCGAGACCGACAAAAGTCCACTGGAGCTGTCCGCCGGAAAACTGCACGTCCGACACGCTCATCTGGATCAGTTGCAGCGCCGGCTGAATGGTGAGCAGCGTCAGCACAATCACTGTTGGCAGGACCGCCCAGTATTTGAACGTCCGGTCAAAGAAGTCGAGAACGCCGGCAGGTTTCGAGGCCGCCCCGGCGGATGGCGGCGCTTCAGCGAGCGTGCTTGGTCGTGCCATTCTCAGGTCTCACTCAGTCTAGGTGTGGGGCAGTCCGGCGCGTGCCGGGCTGCCCCGTAGCGACGAGACTGGGCGCTTATGAGCGCAGGTCGCGGACGTTGTAGCCACTCTGCTGCAGGATCGTATGAACCTCGCGTGCGGCTTCCATCATGGCGTCCTCCGGCGAAAGTTCGCCGATGAGCGCTTCCACCGTGCGGCGGTCGAGCACTTCAAAGAATTGTGGCGCTTCCGCCAGGCGCACCTGCCCGACGATGTACGGCGTGCTTTCGGCCACCGCCGACATCCACCAGCCGAGCGCCGGATCATCCGATAGTTCTTCGTAGACGTCCTGCCGCACCGGGATCGCGCCTGCCTGCGAGTAGTAGATTTGCGCCTCTTTGCTGAGCGCCCACTTGAGGAAGGTCAGCGCTGCCTGCTGGCGTTCGGCGGGCAGGTTGGTTGGAATACTCATAACCCAGATGCCGGACATCGTTGCGCGGCGTGCCGGGCCTGCCGGGACCACCCCCGCGCCAACCTGATCGACCACGATCGACTGGTTCGGGTCCTGGAAGTTCGGCGCGGCGGCGCTGACCATATGAACCTGCGCGAGCCGCCCGCTGTTCATCAGCGCCAGATTTGCGGCCTGATCGAGGTCGGCAAGATTGGTCGGGCCATAGTTCTTGCCCAGACTGATCCACGTGTTGAGCGCGGCGACGGCTTCCGGTGTGTCAAGCTGCACGACCCACTCGCCGGTTTCCGCATCGAGCGTGACGATATCCGCGCCGTGGCTGACGAGATAGGCCTGAAATTCAAAGTTTGATGGATTGGTCCGCAGCGTAAAGCCGTGCATGTTCGGCGGGTTGTGCAGCGCCGCGGCGTTGGACGCGACATCATCCCACGTCTCCGCGGGCGATAGCCCGTTTTCCTCGAATAGGTCTTTGCGATAGAAGTAAAGCTGGATGTTGCCGTTGATCGGCAGGCCGTAGAGTTCGCCGTTGGGGCCGGAATAGTTGAGGTCGAAATCCCAGCGGGTCGCGTAGTCGTACTCGATGATATTCGGATCAAGCTCGAAGTCCGGGTCAATCTCGCGAAGCGGCGCGACCAGCCCACCCTGATAGAACATCGAATACCACTGTTCGTTCAGGTTAAGAATGTCGAATTCGCTTTCGGGGGCCTGCACGGCGTTGCGCGATTTTTGCAGCATGCCGGCGAAGGGCGATACGTCCAGATTGACCTCGTTGCCCGTCGTTTCGACGTAGAGATCGACCAGTGCCTCAAAACCGGCAAACCATGGCGAATCGTTAATCTGGATGGTGATGGGCCGGACGCTGGGCACGTCTTGCAGCAGGGGACTCTTCGAAAACGTGCGGAACAGGTCGAGGCGGGTGGCGAGTGGCGCGGCGGCGAAAACGCCTGCGCCCTTCAAAAAGCTGCGTCGGGAAAGTTTTCTGCTCATTACCAATCTCCTGAAAAATGAAATAAGCCGGCGTTTTGTCGTGCTGTCAGGATCCGGTTTTAGCTACTTGTTGTGCGCTGTAGTTCTCCCTTCGCTGGTTCACTCTGGCGGTCGATTCGCGTATGATCAGGCTCATGGGCAGCAGCGTCTGCTGTGGCGGCTCCGGATCGGTTGCGGCGATCAGTTGGAGCAGTCGTTTCGCCGCCAGCGCGCCTTTCTGGTAGGCATCCTGACGGACACTGGTGAGCGGCGGGCGAAAGACGGGGGCCAGACTGCTGTCGTCCCAGCCGACCACCGAGACATCGTCCGGCACGTCGTAACCAAGCTCGTGCAGCGCGTAAATTGCTTCGCAGGCCATGAGATCGTCGCTACAGATCAGCGCGGTCGGCGGGTCCGGCTGGGCCATGATGTGTTTTGCCAGCCGGCGGCCCGATCCCGTGAACAGTTCGCCATAGCAAACAAGGCGTTCGTCCAGTTCCAGCCCGTAGCGCTTCAGCCCTTCCCGAACGCCGCGCACCCGTTCATGCGCGGAAAACAGATGGTTTGGCCCCGCCAGCACGCCGATGCGCGTGTGGCCAAGGGCGACGAGATGGTCGATGACCTGTTCCGCTCCGCTGGCAAAGTCGGGATCGACCCAGTTGGCGCGCGTTTCATCAGCGGCCAGCCGGCAGGTGAAAACACACGGTAGCCCGCTATCGAGCAGGCCTCTCAGATTCGGATCATCCATGGGGATGTTCATCAGGATCAGCCCGTCGACGCGGTGGCGGTGAAAGAGATCGAGATAGGGAAACTTGCCGTGGCCAAGGTGCAGCAGCATATCCAGACGGTTATTCAACGCTTCGGCGATACCGCGCAGGGAGTCGCTGAACAGGGGATAGCCGAAAACATCGTCGGCGGTGAGATTGATGACGATGCCGGCTGTACTGGTTTTGCCGTTTGCCAGACCGCGCGCCAGCAGGTTGGGGCGATAATTCATCTCTTCGATCACCTGCTGAACGCGTTGGCGGGTGGCCGGCGCAACCTTCGGGTCGTTGTTGACGACGCGGGACACTGTTTTCATCGACACGCCCGCGACTCTGGCCACGTCTCTAAGACTGGTCAAAAAAAGTCCCTCAATAACGCTATACCTAATGAACAAAAGCAATTATTTAACGCGCCTGTCTGGCGATGACAGCGCTGTCATTATCCTAAACTGGCAACGCAATGTTCGTCAACAAATTCGTCTTGCGGGGCGAGAGCCGAGGCGCAAGCGGCAAATAAAAAGGCGTCCTACAGGACGCCTGATGAAGCCGTGAATAAGCTCGTTATGACAGGTGCATGTTCGGCGTTCTCATGCCGAATCTGTTGTAGAAGGCATGAAAATCGTTGTTGCTCGTCCACAGGAGGAAGTTATAGATGCTGTAGAGGCCGCCGACGCGGGTCAGCAGTTCGCGCAGGATGTTGCGGGCCGACAGTTCCGGCGCTTCGGGTGGATACCACATGCCGACGCGCAGCCAGTCCTGACCATCGCCAAAGGTGCTCATCCACTCATTGGCGTAATTGCCGCGCGCAAGCTGTCGCGTGGTCACGTGCATGTCGCTTAGCCCTTCGCCGCTCCAGAAGCCGATGCAGAAATCGCCGTCGAGGCGCTGCAGCAGCGTGCGGAACGTGTCGCGGTGGCGGGCGATCCCCAGCTTGGCAACCAGATTTTGCTGGTCCCACCACGCATCGGGGGAGACGATCAGTTCGACGACGAAATGTTCGGGGGTGAGGCGGAGTTCGATGACCGGATGGCGACAAATGTCGACATTGCTGTTAGCGGCATTGCGTTCGCGGCCCATCAGCCGTTCGACCAGCAGCGCCTGCTCACGTGAGCGGCCATAAATCAGGGACAGGTTTTCCGTCTGATTGGGATTGACCACCGAGAAACTGGAAATGGGTGTGGCCGTCCCCGCCCCGGCGTGCAGGTCATAGTTGAGGTCTCGTAGCCGGCTGTAGAGCGCCGTATGCAGCTCATAAAACTTGTCGTAGATAAGCTGCAACTCGCTGTCATGTTCGATGGAACCGGCATGACGCTTGGCTATGTGTTGATGATCGTGATAACTAAAGTAGCTCATTACCGCGCCCCAGCTTAATGCATTGATGGATGATTAAGACTGCTTCCAGATTACAACATTACGATAGCCTCGCATAGCAAAACTAATGAAATTTCACATAAATTTCACGACTTTCACAAAACCTTCCTTGTTGTGGGCGAAATGTTGTGGCATAGCGCGCCCCGCACGCGCGATTTAGAATGTTAACGGTTGCCTGTCGCGCCGTTTCACCTTGTCTGGGGCGTGGCGGGCGGCTGAGGAGCGCACCATGGCGATTACTAAAGAAGATGTTTTTGAGTACCACCGCCGGGAACGGCCCGGCAAGATCGAAGTCATCCCCACAAAACCGTTACAGACACAGCGCGACCTGTCACTGGCCTACTCCCCCGGTGTCGCCGAAGCCGTGCTTGAGATCGACCGCAACCCGGTAGCGGTCTACGAACTGACCGCCAAAGCCAATCTGGTGGCGGTCGTTTCCAACGGCACGGCGATTCTCGGATTGGGCGACCGCGGCCCGCTGGCGAGCAAGCCGGTCATGGAGGGCAAAGGCGTTCTATTCAAGCGCTTCGCCGACGTGGATGTTTTCGACATCGAGATCGACGCTCCAACCGTTGATGCGGTCGTGTCGGTCTGCAAGGCCATCGCGCCCTCGTTTGGCGGCATCAATCTGGAGGACATCAAAGCGCCGGAATGCTTTGAAATCGAACGGCGGCTGCAAGAGGAACTGGATATTCCCGTTTTTCACGACGATCAGCACGGCACGGCCATCATTTCGGGCGCGGCGTTGCTCAACGCGCTGACGCTGGTGGGCAAGCGGATCGAGGATATTCAGATTGTGATTTCCGGAGCCGGGGCTGCCGCGGTGGCGACGGCCAATTTCTATCTGACGCTGGGCGTGAAGCGTGAGAATATCGTCATGGCCGACGTGTACGGCGTGGTCTACGAAGGCCGGGAGATCGGAATGGATCCCTACAAGCAGGCGTTCGCGACCCAACGCGGTTGCCGCGTGCTGGCCGAGGCGATCGAGGGAGCGGATATGTTCCTCGGCCTGTCCGCGCCCAACGTGCTGACGCCCGACATGGTGAAAACGATGGCTCCCGATCCGATCATTTTCGCTCTGGCCAACCCCACGCCGGAGATCATGCCCGAACTGGTGCGGGAAGTTCGGCCCGACGCCATTATCGCCACCGGGCGCAGCGACTATCCCAATCAGGTCAATAACGTCCTGTGCTTCCCGTTTATCTTTCGCGGCGCGCTCGATGTGTACGCAAGCGCCATTAATGAAGAGATGAAGCTGGCGGCGACGCGGGCGCTGGCGGCGCTGGCCCATGAAGATGTGCCGGACAGCGTGCTCAACGCTTACGGGCTGACGGCGCTGCGTTTTGGGCGCGATTACCTGCTGCCCAAGCCGCTCGACCCACGCGTGCTGATCTGGATGGCTCCCGCAGTGGCACAGGCGGCGATGGCGACGGGAGTCGCACGCCGCCAGATTGACATCGCCGCCTACCGCGACATCCTGTACAGCCGTCAGGGGATCGGTCAGGAGCTTCGCAATCGCATCAGCAACAAGGCGAAGATGGGGCCAAAGAAACGGGTCGTCTATGCCGAGGGCGAGGAAAGTAAGATCATCCGGGCGGCGGCGCAGGTCGCGGATGAAGGCATTGCCACGCCGATCCTGCTGGGGCGCGCTGATAAAATCCACCACATCATCGACCAACTGGGGCTGCGCTTTAAGCCGCACATCGTCGATCCCTATGACGAAAGCCTGCGCGAGCGCTATCGCGAGCTGCTCTACCAGCTTCGCCAGCGCAATGGCGTCACACGCGCGCGGGCGCGCACGTTGATTCGTGACCGCAATTACTTCGGCCCGATGATGGTCCACGCGGGAGATGCCGACATTTTCCTGAGCGGGCTGACGGCGGAATATCCGGACGTGGTGCGGCCTGCGCTGCAGATTTTCCATACGCGCCCCGGCACGAAGCGGGCCAGCGGCGTCTACATCGTCATCGTCAAGAATCGCGTCTATCTGTTCACCGATGCCACGGTCAATATCGAGCCGGATGCTCAGACGCTGGCGGAAATCGCGATTCTGGCGTCGGACTTCATGCGAACGCTCGATATCGAGCCGCGAGTCGCCATGCTGTCGTTCTCAAATTTTGGCAGCACGCCACACCCGTTCAGCATTAAGGTGCGCGAGGCGGTCGATATCGTGCGCCAGAAACGGCCCGACATCAAAATCGATGGCGAAATGCAGGCCGACGTGGCCGTCGTGCCGGAAATCATCGAACAGCGCTATCCGTTCAGCCGCGTGAAGGACGCCAATGTTCTGGTGTTTCCCGATCTGGGTTCGGCCAACGTCGCTTACAAGCTGCTCAACCGGCTGGGCAACGCGCAAACCATCGGCCCGATCCTGCTGGGCATAGGCGCGCCGGTTCATGTGCTGCAGGCAGGCGACGATGTAGAGGATATTGTGGCGATCACGTCGGTCGCGGTTATGGACGCGCAATCGCGCGCCTAGCTGTTGCGGCGGCAGCGTTCAGCCACAAGCCGCGCCTGCTCCTGTCTCCGATCCCATTGAGGGAGCAGGGCGCTGTTTAAAGTTACTGGTGGCCGCGCAGTTGCGCCGCTCGCGCACCTGCCATTCCATCGAGCGCGCCCTTGATCGCCATCACCGGCTGTGGCCCGCCGACCGTCGACGCCGGATTGCCGGGCTGCCCATATATCACGATTGCCACCTCCATCCCGCTGCCGTCCATCGGCTCAGCCACCCCTTTGCCACGCCCGCGATACGGTCTTTTTAATGTGCAAGGTAACTTTAAGCGTGAGCTAAACGAGGGGCCGGGCGCCAGCTAAAAAGAGACTTGGCAAGCGATCAGGTGGATGGATCGTCGCGTGATGAACCGGGATGCCGGACATTCATCTGGCGGCTATTTCCGTCGTTGGGCTTAGAGTCCAAACGCCCCAGGGGGGAGGGGCGCTTGGCATGGGGAACTTGCGCCATGGTTCACTGGGGGCAATGAACCATGACCACACGAGACTTTAACATGGACACAACCGGATTGCACAACGATTTCCCTACGTTTTAGCCGTTCTTAGGGTAGATTGGATGCCAGAGCCTCGCGCCAGCACAGGTTATACCGGAGGGGCGACCTTTGACCAGCTTGCTTTATGCTCTTGCTCGATCCGCGCCGCTGTTAGCTTCAGTCGTGGCCTTTCTGGCGTTTGCCGCTGCGCCCGCGCGCGGGCAGGGGCCGTTTTCCGGCCCTGCCATGACCGGCCCGATTCTGGCAACAGTGCCGGCTCAGGCGAACAGCGTGCTGCTTTACGACCTCGGCACTGACACGCGCCGCGAGTTGTCCTTCGGCGCGTTGACCCATACATTCTGGGGTTTTTCGCCCGATGGCTGCCGGTTACTGGTGACGCTCTCGGACGGCGCTGAACCGGCGCGTATGATCAGCGCCAGTCTGGACGGCGAGGACGTGCGCGAGCTGGTGGACTATACCGAGATTCCAGATAGCGGCTGGGGCGTATGGGAGCCGCAGTGGTCGCCCGATGGCACGAAAATCGCCTTCACGATGGTTCGCGCCACGCGCTACCTGAACGTGCCCGCCCGTCAGGCGGAGGACGAACCATATGAATACCGGATTGCGTGGATTCCGGCGCAGGGCGGCGCGCCCACTTTTTACAGCGTCGCGGGCGACGAACATACGCCGCAGTGGTCGCCCGATGGCGCGTGGCTGGCCTATGTCGGCTATGAGAAGCGCATCGCCGGCGCGGACCCGACTTCAACTGCCGAGCCGACGCCGCAGCCTCCTCCGGGAGTGACGCCGCCCGCCATGCCCACCGTGCGCGAGGCGGATTTGTGGGTTGTCAGCGCCGACGCCGCCGAGAAATACCGGCTGACCTTCTTCACAACGGGCAGCGTCGGTATGCCGCGCTGGAGCCCGGATGGCAACCTGATCGCGTTCGTCTACTCGCCGGTCGGCAACAACGACCAGTTCTGGATGGTCGGCAACCAGCCCGGCGCGATTCCCACGCAGTTGAGTTTCCAGTGGAGCCTGATCCTCGATCTGACGTGGCTGCCTGATAGCTCGGCGATGCTGGCGGCAGTGCGCGATTTTGGCGGCCCGTCGCCGAACCGCCTCCTGACCATTCCGCTTGTCGGGCTGGCCGACTCTGGCGCGCGGCCCTATGTGGACGACCCGGCGCTGACCTATGCGGACTTTCCGCGTTTTAGCCCGGACGGGCGCTGGCTGGCCCTGCGCAGCGAGTACAGTCTGGCCCTGCTCGATACCGGGACAAACGACTGGTTTCTGCTCGATGTCGCGCCGGGGAATACGCCGCCCTACTGGTCGCCCGCAGGCTTCGAGGGGGAACACCGCTGTTCGTAGCCGGCGCATTCAACGGGTCTGGTAAACAGGAATTGCATGACACCTCGGCTGGCGCTTCGTGAACAACCGGCATACGGGCGAAAGGGCTAAGGATGATGCCCTGAAGATCGCTTTCCGAAGGCATGACAACGCTTTTTTACCCACGCTAATCGGCCAGCCGTTCGGGATGCGATACGTATACGGTAAGGCGCTGGCCGGTACGGCAACAGATTGCCAGCGCTTGCGCTTTAGTTGTAGACTGAGGATGTACTGCGTTCGACCGCGATCTCAGGGAGCGGCCACGTGGCTGATCGAGTACTCCTCAGCGCCGGACAGGGCAACATTCACGAGTGCATCGATGTCGCGGTTAAATGCGGTCTCGGTTTGGAACTGATGGTGTTTGCCAACCCCGACATTCTGGACGGCGCGTGGCGGGAAACGGTTGAAGCTTACCGGGTGTTTTTGGAACCCGTTCCCGGCCCGGTGATGCTGCATGGCCCGTTTATGGACATCGCTCCGGGCAGCCCCGATAGGCGTGCGAATCAGGTGGCCATCGAGCGTTTCCAGCACGCCATTCGCATTGCTCGATCACTCAACGCCGAAAAAGTCATCTTTCACGCCAATTTCATCGGGGCCATACGCGCCGATAGCTACCGGCGAGGCTGGCACGAGCGTAACGTCGTCTTTTGGAACGAGATAGCCGAATATGCGCGCCAGTACGATGTCGTCATCGCCGTCGAGAATATGTGGGAGTTCGACCCGGAGATCATTGGCGCGGTTTTAAGAGAGGTTGACCACCCGAATCTGCGCGCGTGTCTGGATGTCGGGCATGCCCGGTTATATTCGGACGTGCCGTTGAAGGACTGGCTGGCGGCGCTCGAACCCTATCTCGTACACGTCCATCTGAACAATAACGACGGCGTTTCGGACATGCATCGTTCGCTGGACAGCGGCGTCATCGACTATCACCGCGTTCTGCCGGAGCTGCGCTCGCTGAGTAACCCTCCGTCGATGACGCTCGAGATGAATTGTCTGGACGACATGCTGAGCAGCCTCGAATTTCTGGAACTTCGACCACCCGGCGTCAACCTGTCCGGCTGCCGGGCGGGCCGGTGATCCGCGCTCAACCTGTCCATGATGAAAGCAGCAACGAAATATTGATGCGACTCTTGTGTAAAACAGACGTTCTTCTTATGTTGTCCCTATAGACTGATGACAACGGAAGATCTCTGTTGTGGTCCCGGAGGTTTTTAGGTAGGGCCTCGTAATCAGGACGATAAGCCATACATGCGCGCAAAGCCGGTACAATGAGGATATCCTCGTCGGACCGGGGCGCCTGTGCGGTTCTAAAATGAGGTCAATTCCATGAAGGATAGTCCACATGATGCGTTTTGAACGATTTACAGAACGAGCGCAAGACGCCGCTGCCCGGGCGTATGAAATCCTGCAACGCTATGGCCACAATCAGGTGGATACCGAGCATATTCTGCTGGCGCTGCTCGAACAGACTGATGGCGTGATTCCGCAAATCCTCGAACGGCTCGGCGTCGAGGTTGAGCTCATGCGGGCGCGTCTGGATGAAGTCCTGCGGGCAAGCCCGAAGGCCGCCATTTACGGCCACGGCACGAATCAGGTATTCATCACGCCACGCGTGAAGCGGATTATCGACCTTGCCAATGAAGAGGCGAACCGCCTGCGCGACGAATACATTTCCACCGAACACATTTTTCTGGCCATTCTGAGCGAGCGCAATACCGCGGTTGCCAAACTGCTGTCGGATAACAACGTGACGCGCGACCGGGTCTACGACGCTATCAAGGATATTCGCGGTGGCCAGCGCGTGACCGATCCACAGGCCGAAAGCCGCTATCGCACGCTCGAAAAATACAGCCGCGACCTGACGCGTATGGCGATGGAAGGCAAGCTTGACCCGGTGATCGGGCGCGATGCCGAGATCATGCGCGTGATTCAGGTGCTTAGCCGTCGCACCAAGAACAACCCGGTGCTGATCGGCGAGGCGGGCGTCGGTAAGACCGCCATCGTCGAAGGGCTGGCGCAGAAAATCGCCGAGGGCGATGTGCCTGAGATTTTGCAGGGCAAGCGCGTGCTCAGCCTCGATCTGGGCGCGATGCTCGCCGGTAGCCGTTTCCGCGGCGAGTTTGAAGAGCGCCTGAAGGCGACGATTGAAGAAGTGCAGCGCGCGGAGGGTGAGATCATCCTCTTTATCGACGAGCTGCATCAGGTCGTCGGCGCGGGCGCGGCTCAGGGCGCGCTGGATGCCGGCAATATGATGAAGCCGGCGCTGGCTCGTGGCGAACTGCAGTGTATCGGTGCGACTACGCTTGACGAGTATCGCCAGTACATTGAAAAGGACAGCGCGCTTGACCGCCGGTTTGCGCCTGTCTATGTCGAAGAGCCGAGCGTTGAGGACACTATCGAAATGCTCTTCGGCCTGCGCGACCGTTATGAAGCGCACCACAAGGTCACCATCTCCGACGAGGCGCTCTATGCCGCGGCGCGGCTGGCCGACCGTTACCTGACAGGTCGCCGCCTGCCCGACAAGGCAATTGACCTGCTGGATGAGTCGGCGGCCAAGCTACGTGTTGCGCTCTACTCGCTGCCGCCGCACCTGAAGGAAATGAAGGAAGAAATCGCGCGTCTGGCTGCTGACGAAGAAGCAGCGGGGATGGCGCGCGAGTACGAACGCGCTGCCGAGTTCAAGATGCGCCGCCTGCAACTCGAAGAAGAATTCGAGCGCGAGCGTGAGCTATGGCAGCAGGAAAACACCATTGATGAAGTGGTCGACGCGGATGACATTGCCGACGTCGTCGCTCAGTGGACTGGCATCCCTGTCAATCAGGTGATGGAAAACGAGAGCGAAAAGCTGCTGCGAATGGAAGAAGCGCTGCACCGGCGCATTATCGGTCAGGAAGGCGCTGTGGCGGCCATCGCCCATGCGATCCGCCGCGCGCGCAGCGGCCTGAAAGACCCGCGTCGCCCGATCGGTTCGTTCATCTTCCTCGGTTCGAGCGGTGTTGGTAAGACCGAGCTGGCGCGCGCACTGGCCGAATTCCTGTTCGACGATGAAGACGCGCTGCTGCGTATCGACATGAGCGAGTACCGCGAGCAGCATACCGTCAGCCGTCTGTTCGGCGCGCCGCCGGGCTATGTCGGCTATGAAGAGGGCGGCCAGTTGACGGAAGCCGTGCGCCGTCGCCCGTATCGCGTCGTGCTGTTTGACGAGATCGAGAAGGCGCACCCGGACGTCTGGAACGCGCTGCTGCAAATTCTGGAAGACGGCCGCCTGACCGACGGACAGGGACGCACGGTCGACTTCTCGAATACCGTCATCATCATGACGAGCAATCTGGGGACCGAGTTCGCTCGCCGGGGCGGTGCGCTGGGCTTCATCCAGACCAACGACGAGCAGGCCATTGCCGACCACCAGAAGATCGAAAAGGCGATGCGCGAGACCTTCCGGCCCGAGTTCCTGAACCGTATCGACGAGATCATCATCTTCTCGCCGCTGTCGCTGGAAGAGGTCGAGCAGATTGTCGACCTGCAAATGCATGAAATCGCCAACCGTCTGAGCGAAGCCGGCGTCGCCGTCCACCTGACGGAAGCGGCCCGCCGCTGGCTGGCGAACAAGGGTTACGACCCGCAGTTCGGCGCTCGCCCGCTGCGCCGCGCGCTCCAGCGCTACGTTGAGAACGCGCTGAGCCAGCAGTTGCTGAGGGGCGATCTGCGTCAGGGCGATCTGGTCGTGATCGACGAAGTTAATGACGAGCTGGTGTTCGAGCGTCACGAGAATGCCAGCACCGATTATCTGCAACTGCGGCAGGACAGCCTGATCGAATAAAGGCGGCGTCACACGCGCTGGCGTACCCTGTTAGGGCTGCGCCACCGGGCTTGTTTCCTAACAGGTCTTGCCGGCCACCTTTCGTGGTCGCGCAAGACCTGTTTATTTCCTTTTTGGTGACGATTGGTCTTAGAAATGAAGGTGAAGATTGTGTAACATGACGTCATGTAGTTGGATTATTGCTTTCCGCTGTGTATAATTGCAAACCTACCATTGTTCGCGGGAGAACGCTTTATGAACTCCAAAATGCCAGGGCTGGACCACACGGACGAGCAGGAACAGCAGCCTGTTTCTTCCGATGCAGTGGAACAGCCGGAAGCCACCACCGAAACAGACACCGCAGCCACAAACGCGCAAGGGTCTGAATCGGAAACCGCGTTGACCGAAACACCGGCAGCCGAAGCGGAGCAATCCGCGGCGGAAGCGCAGGAGACGGCATCCGCCGCGCCAGCCGAAGCGCCGCAGCCCGAAGCTCAGGCAGCGGAGGAGCCGGCTGAGGAAGCGGGGCCACGCCTGAAGCGCGGGGACGTCATCGAGGGGACGATCACGTCTACCTCGCCGACGGCGGTCACGGTTGATGTTGGCGTCGAAGCAACTGGCATTATTCCCAGCAACGAACTGGAGAAGATGACCAAGGCCACGCTCGAATCGCTGAAGGTAGGCGAGCGGATCGCGGTCTACGTCGTCAATCCGCGCGATCATCAGGGCAACGTCGTGCTTTCAGTCAACCGTGCCCTCGAAGAGCTGGACTGGCGTCAGGCAGAGGAATATCGCCAGACGCAGCAGGTCTACGAGACCAAGGTCGCCGGTTATAACAAGGGCGGCCTGATCGTGCGCTTTGGCCGCGTGCGTGGTTTTGTGCCGCAAAGCCAGATGAGCGCCGACCGCCGTCGCCTTCTGAGTGGCGAAACGCCCGAAGAACGCTGGGGCCGCATGGTCAACGAGCCGATTGCGGTCAAGGTGATGGAAGTCGATCGCGCGCGCAATCGCCTGATTCTGTCCGAGCGTTCGGCGGCGCGCGAATCGCGCGAGAAGCGCAAGGAAGCGCTGATCAACCAGCTCACGAAGGGCGAAGTTCGCATCGGGCGCGTCGTCAGTCTGGAAGATTTTGGCGCGTTCGTGGATGTCGGTGGGGCTGAAGGTCTGGTTCACCTGACCGAACTGTCGTGGAAGCATGTTACGCATCCACGCGAACTGCTGGAAGTCGGCCAGGAAGTGAAGGTCGAAGTCATCAGCGTCGACCGCGAGCAGAAGCGTATTGGCCTGAGCATCAAGAGCCAGGAACCTGATCCCTGGGACACGGTGGCGATCAACTACAATGTTGGCCAGTTGGTTCAGGGCATCGTGACCAAGCTGACGAAATTCGGCGCGTTTGCCCGTTTGGTCGACGTGCCGGAGATCGAAGGCCTGATCCACATTTCGGAGCTATCCGAGAAGCGCGTCAACCATCCGCGCGAAGTTGTTCAGGAAGGCGATAAGCTGACGCTGCGCGTCGTCAAGATGGATATCGCCAACCGCCGTCTGGGTCTGAGCCTGAAGAAGGTCAACTCGCCTGAGTATCTGGATCAGGACTGGTTGATGTTCGGTGGTAGTGAATCGCCGGCACAAGCCGCGACGCCGCCCGAAACGGCTGCACCCACGGCCACGCCTGAACCGGAAGAGCCACCGCAGGCCACAACCGAACCGGAACGAGACACAGACGAAGACGGTGGCGCAAGCGAGTAACCTCGCCCGTCGTCGCTTCCTACGTTGCCTCGCGCCGCTGACATCTGGCGATCCGCGCTCGCGGACGCCGTTACATCCACGCGTATACCCGCAAGCAGCCCACCGTTTTCCCTACGCCGGTTGCTCGCGCCGGTTTGCTTTACATTCTAACCAAGTTTTTATAACTACCTGCACTTAACGTGATAACCTCTGGTATGCTATAATCGAGGTTGCAGTATCATAGACGCAACCAAAGCTCACAGTCGTTTCGAAGTGTGGCCCTGAATAAGGGTAGAGGCTGGTGTCTCAACACTGGAATTCGGCGCTGACTACATTGAAGGTTTGTAAGGTTAGTCAAACGCCAGCAATCGCAAATTTATCGGCGGCTGGCGACGGAGGTAAAAACCGTGCCGAATAAGATGGAGCGCTTCACGCAACGAGCGCGGCGCGTGCTTAGCCTGGCACAAGACGAGGCCGAGCGGCTTCAGCACAATTACATTGGAACCGAACACCTGTTGCTCGGGCTGATCCGCGAAGATGGCGGAGTCGCCGGGCGTGTCCTGCGCGAGCTTGGGCTCGACCAGCGTCGCGTCGAGGAGTTGGTGGAGCGGATGACCCGCGCTACCACCCGAGTCGCCGGCTCGCAGCCGGAACTGTCTCCGGGAACCAAGCGCGTACTCGAACTGGCGGTTGATGAGGCCCGCCGTATGGGGCATCACTACATTGGTACCGAGCATCTCTTGCTTGGGCTGATGCGCCAGTCGGAGGGCGTGGCAATCGACATTCTGAAGCGTCTGGGCGTTAGCCCGGAAGAGGTGCGTCGGCAAACGCGCCGAGTTTTACAGGAGAGTCCGGTGCAATCCAATCAGCCCAGCCAGGAAGAGCCCCGACCCAGGCGGCCACGCAATGAAGGCAAGACGCCACTGGTCGATCAACTTGCTACCGACCTGACCGCGCTTGCCCAGGAAGGCAAGCTCGACCCGGTTGTTGGCCGCGAAACCGAAATCGAACGCGTGATTCAGGTGTTGAGTCGACGCCGCAAGAACAACCCTGCCCTCATTGGTGAACCGGGCGTCGGCAAGACTGCCATCGTCGAAGGACTCGCGCAGCGCATCGTCAACGGCGAAACGCCCAAGCCACTGCTGAACAAGCGCGTGCTGCAACTGGATGTCGGTTCGCTGGTGGCCGGTACGATGTACCGTGGCCAGTTTGAGGAGCGGCTGAAGCGAGTCATTGAAGAGCTGAAGTCATCCGATAGCATTCTTTTCATTGACGAAGTTCACATGCTGGTGGGCGCTGGCTCTGCCGGCAGCAGTGTTGACGCTGCCAATATTCTCAAACCTGCGCTCTCGCGCGGCGAGTTGCAGTGCATCGGCGCGACCACGCTCGATGAGTACCGCAAGCACATCGAAAGCGACGCCGCGCTGGAACGCCGCTTCCAGCAGATTCTGGTGGCCGAGCCAAGCATCGAGGAAACCGTCGAGATTCTTCAGGGCATCAAGGTGCCCTATCAGGAGCATCACAACGTTGAAATCACCGACGAGGCGATTGAGGCGGCAGCGAATCTGTCGGCGCGTTACGTGCCCGATCGCTTCCTGCCCGACAAGGCAATCGACCTGATCGACGAGGCCGCCGCGCGCCTGCGGATGTACAAGAGTCCCGAAGCCGCGCAGGTTCGCCGCGCTGAAGCGGAACTGCGGCAGGTGGAGGAAGACCTGCGGATTCTCGAAGAGGATGGCGCGCCGGAAGAGGAACTGGCTTCGCTGCGCGCGCAGCGCGAAAGCCTGCAGGCGACGCTTCGCTCGCTCAAGGCTAACTGGAACGAAGACACCAACCAGCCGCGCCTGAGCGCCGATGACATCGCCGAAGTGGTGGCGATGTGGACGGGCATTCCGGTTATGCGGATTGCTGGCGAGGAAAGTGCCCGCCTGATCCACATGGAAGATGCGCTGCACCAGCGTATCGTGGGCCAGCACGAAGCCATCGAAACGATCAGCAAGGCGGTTCGCCGCGCCCGCGCCGGCCTGAAGGACCCGCGCCGTCCGATCGGTTCGTTCATGTTCCTGGGGCCGACCGGTGTTGGCAAGACCGAGCTGACCAAGGCGCTGGCCGAATTCCTGTTTGGCAGCGAAGACGCGCTCGTCCAGCTTGACATGAGCGAGTTCATGGAGCGGCACTCGGTCGCTCGTCTGGTCGGTGCGCCTCCCGGCTATGTCGGTTATGAGGACGCCGGTCAGTTGACCGAGGCCATTCGTCGCCGTCCGTACAGCATTGTCGTCTTCGACGAAATCGAAAAGGCCCACCCTGAAGCCTTTAACATGCTGCTTCAGATCATGGAAGAGGGCCAGCTGACGGATGCGCGCGGTCGCCGCGTGGACTTCCGCAACGCGATCATCGTCATGACGAGCAACATCGGCGCGGATACCATCAAACGCGGCAGCACGCTCGGCTTCAGCGTTCCAACAGCGCAGACGGAAGCCGACGAGAAGCGCAACTACGAGGAAATGCGGAAGAACGTCATGGAGCAACTGCGCCGTGCCTTCCGCCCCGAGTTTATCAACCGCGTCGATGCGACCGTCGTCTTCCGTTCGCTCAGCCGCGCGGAAATCAAGCAGATTGTCGATCTGGAGCTCGACAAGGTACGCGAGCGCCTGATCGAGCACGCGATCACGCTTGAGGTCAGCGAGGAAGCGCGCGAGTGGCTGGCCGAGAAGGGCTACGATCCCGACTACGGCGCTCGCCCGCTGCGCCGCCTGATCCAGAACGAGATCGAGGACGTGCTCTCCGATGGCATCCTGTCGGGCAAGTTCGAGCTTGCCAGCGTGGTCCACGTCGATGTGGCCGATGGCGAAATCGTGTTCACGCGGGCCGACGAGAAAGCGCAGCTTGAAGCGCCCGGCGTCTAAAGCGTAACGTAATCCGGCAACAGAGGCCGCCCTAACAATGGGCGGCCTTTTTGTTTCCGGCATACTGGAGAGGTCTTAGCGCCGGGCGTTATACTGGAATCATTGAGTTTAGGCGGCGCGGCTTGCGCCAGCAGGGTGGGGATTATGAAGGTAGGCGGAAAACACTATCGCACGATCTGGCTCAAGGCGGACGATCCAAGCGTCGTCCAGATCATCGACCAGCGAAAGCTGCCTCACGAGTTTGTGATTGTCGATCTGAAAACGGTCGACGACGTGGCCTTTGCCATTCGCGCCATGCTGGTGCGCGGCGCAGGGTTGATTGGCGCGACGGCGGGCTACGGCATGTATATCGCCGCGTTGCACGCGCCCACGCACGACCGCGAGGCGGCGATGCGCTATCTGGTAGAAGCGGGTGAAAAGCTCAAGGCGACGCGGCCCACGGCGGTCAATCTGGAATGGGCTGTCAACCGGCAGCTTCTCGCGCTGCAGCGGGCCGAGTCGGTCGAAGAGATGATCGCCTTTGCAAAGGATACGGCACAGCAGATTGCGGATGAGGACGCGGAGTTTTGCCGCCGCATTGGCGAGCATGGCGTCTCGTTGATCGAGGCCATCGCGCAGCGCAAACCGGGCGAACCGGTCAATATTCTCACGCACTGCAACGCCGGCTGGCTGGCGTTCGTCGATTACGGCTCGGCGACCGCGCCGATTTACGCCGCGCACGACCGGGGCATTCCGGTGCATGTCTGGGTGGACGAAACGCGTCCCCGCAATCAGGGCGCTCGTCTCACGGCATGGGAGCTGGGGGAACATGGCGTGCCGCACACGGTCATCGCCGACAACGTCGGCGGCCATCTGATGCAGCACGGCATGGTTGACCTGTGCATTGTCGGCAGCGACCGAACCACGTACACGGGCGACGTTGCAAACAAGGTCGGTACATACCTCAAGGCGCTGGCGGCGCGTGATAACAACGTGCCGTTTTATGTCGCGTTGCCGTCATCGACGTTCGATTGGACGCTGCGCGATGGCGTGCGCGAGATCCCGATTGAGCAGCGCAACAACGAAGAAGTCAAATACATGGACGGACGTACGGCGGACGGCAGAATCGAAACGGTGCTGCTGACGCCGGAGAACAGCCCTGCTGCCAATTACGCTTTTGACGTTACGCCTGCCCGTCTGGTGACCGGTCTCATCACCGAGCGCGGCATCTGCGAGGCAAATGAAGAGAGTATTTTGCGTTTGTATCCTGAAAAGAGAAATAAGCCATGACCTACCGTGCCCTTGATGAAAACACCATTCTGGACTACGTGCGCGGTTCTGACAGGCTGCGCGAGCATTTCAGCGATTTGTCTGCGCTGGAGTGCGAAGAGGTCGGCGACGGCAACCTCAACCTCGTTTTCATCATCCGTAATCGCAACGACAGCAGCGAATCGCTGGTCGTTAAACAGGCGCTGCCCTACCTGCGCGTGGCGGGCGACTCGTGGCCGCTGACGCGCGAACGCATGCGCTTCGAGGCGCAGGCGTTGATGCTCTACAACGAACTGACGCCGGGTCTCGCGCCGCAGGTGTACCTGTATGACGACGAAATGTCGCTGGTGGCGATGGAGCACCTGTCCCAACACGAAGTGATGCGTAAGCCGCTGGTGGCGCGCAAACGCTTCCCGCGCTTCGCCGACCAGATTTCGACATTTCTGGCGAATGTGCTTTTTAAGACCTCGGATCTGTATCTGAGCGGTGTTGACAAGAAGGCGCTGCAGGCGACGTATATCAACCCGCATCTGTGCAAGATTCAGGAAGATTTCGTCTTTACGAATCCGTACATGGAGTCGCCTGAGAACAACTGGAACCCGGAGATAGATCCCGAGGTTCAGGCCGTGCGGAGCAACACGGCGCTCAAGCTGGCCATCGCGGAATTGAAAGAGAAGTACATGACGCAGGGACAGGCGCTGATTCACAGCGACCTGCACACCGGCAGCATCATGGTCAACGCGGAGGACACGCGCGTTATCGATCCGGAATTCTCGTTCTTTGGCCCGATGGGCTATGACGTCGGCGCGCTGTTGTCCAACCTCGTCCTCAACTTCGGCTCGCATTATGCCCACACCCCGGACGCCGCCGAGCGGGAAGCCTACCAGAGCTACCTGATCGACCTGATGCGCGACATCTGGCAGCAGTTCGAGGCCAAGTTTGAACGGCTGTGGGTTGAAAACAACTGCGGCGAACAGGTTCCCAATGCCTACTGGCGCTATCCCGGCGGCGAGGAAGCGTTTGCCGCGTATCGCAAGCGCTATCTGCGCCAGCTTCTGCAGGATACCGCCGGGCTGGGCGCGTGCGAGAGCCTGCGCCGTATGATGGGTATCGTGAGTGTCTGGGATATTTCCAGCATTCAGGATTTGAAACAGCGGGCGGTGGCCGAGCGCTTCGTCATCCGTGTCAGTTCCCGCTGGATTATGGAACGGGCCAGCTTTTCTTCAATTGAGGACATGCTGGCTATCCTGCGGGAAGAGGCGACTGCGGTTAGCGCCTAAAAGCGTCGACCTGTTGAATCGCGAAGGTATGGGGGGCGCTATTCGTGGCACAACAGCTTCCCCATACCCGGACGCTACTGTCGCGGTTTATGAAAATCTTATCTTCATAGCATGCAGCATAACTTTGCCGCATGTATTATTATATCTGTCTAAGGCGTGCTAAAGCTGCGCCTGCGCCGCAGTTCCGCGTTTATGGAACCAGCGGTTTTGTTCAAGATGATTGCTTTATGTCAAGGAGATCGTATGATGGCACGTCAAAGAGGTTTTTCGCGTCGTGATTTCCTGAAGGGCAGCCTGTTCGCGGGCGGCGCATTGTCGCTGTCCGGGCTGCTGTCGTTCGTGCAGTACCGTCAGGCGCACGCGCAGGCGAATGGCCCGCTGCGCGCCGCCATGTCGAGCGCCGGGCTGGCCGGGACATGGAACGCGCAGGGGCAGGAAGCCGCGCTGTGGTGGGCCGACCTGCTTGGCGTGGAGATCGTCTGGTTCGACGGCGAGTTTGACCCGGCGATTCAGCGCGGCAAGGTCGACCAGATGGCGACGGAAGACTGGGACTTTGTCGCCATTCAGCCGGGCAGCATCGGCACGCTGGTCGAGCCGCTGACGTCGATCATTCAGGCCGGCACGCCGTTTATCGACATGGACACGCTGGTTGCCCCGTTTGATCAGATGCGCGAGATGGGCGTGCTGACCTTCATCGCGCCGGACAACGTGTTTATGTCCGAATCGGTCGTGCGCCGTCTGGTCGAGAAGATGAACTACGAAGGCAAGATTGCCCATATCGGCGGCCAGCCGGGCCATACCGGCGCGCAGGCGCGGCAGCAGGGGTTCTATAACATCGTCAACCAGTATGACGCCATCGAGGTCGTCGACGATCAGCCCGCGGACTGGGACAACGCCCGCGCCGCCGCGCTGACCGAGAGCATCCTCAACCGTCACCCTGACCTCAAAGCGATCTTCGCCGACAACGACGACATGGCGCTTGCCGCTCGTCAGGCGGTGGAAAACGCCGGGCTGGGCGATCAGGTGCTTGTCGGCGGCGTCGACGCGATGTCGCCCGCGATTGAGGCGGTGGCTGATGGGCGTCTGGTCGCCACGGCACGCAACTCCGCCACGCGCATTCATGGCTGGGCCGTGCTGATCGGCGCGTATGCCGCTTCGGTCGGGCTGGAGCAGGCGCGTCAGGAGATTCCGTTCTTCATTCTGGCCGATGGCCCGGCAATTTACGCTGACATCGACTCGAATCCCGATCTGGCAGACGAGCCGTGGAAGCTGAGCAATTACGGCTTCAGCAGCGCCGCAGGCCAGGTCTGGCTGCAGGAACACTTCCTGTTCTAAGCGGTCTCCGTCGTCACAGGCAATGGGAGGCGTCCCTCCGGGGATGCCTCTCATGCCGCTGTGTCAGGATAACCAGCTCATGACGGATCGACCTGTAATCGAGCTATCCCATATTACCAAGCGCTTCGGCAACCTTGTGGCGCTGGATAATGTGGACTTTGATCTGCGCGAGGGCGAAATTCACGCGCTGGTCGGCGAAAACGGCGCGGGCAAGTCCACATTGATGCGTATTCTGGCGGGCATTTACGCCAAGGACGAAGGCCAGTATTTGCTGCACGGCGAGCCGGTTGAGCTGCGCTCTCCGCGTGATGCGCTCAATCGCGGCATTGGCATGATCCATCAGGAATTGAGCGTCATGCCAGAGCTGTCGGTCGCCGAAAACGTGTTTCTGGGCCGGCAGTTGATGACGCCGCTGGGTATTGTCGATTGGCGTCGCATGAACCAGATCGCGCGCGACGAACTCGCCCGGCTTGGCTTCCCGGATATTGACGTTAAGCAGCCGCTTGGGCGATTCGCGCTCGGTATGCAGCAGGTGGTCGAAGTGGTGAGGACGATCATCTCCGGCGCGCGCGTACTGATTATGGATGAGCCGACATCGGCGCTGTCTCCGGCGGAGATTGAACGGTTGATAGCGCTGATCGATACCCTGCGCGAGAGCAAACGCAGCATCATCTATATCTCGCATTTCCTCGATGAAGTGATGCGCGTCGCCGACCGGATTACGGTGCTGCGCGATGGGCGTAAGGTCGCCACGCTGCACAAGAGCGAAACATCGGTGGATCAGCTCGTGTCGCTCATTCTTGGGCGTGAGGTCAACGCCACACTGCCGCCGACGCTGGATCACGCGGAAGAAGAAGAACATACGCTGCTCGAAGTGCGGAACCTGACGGCGGACGTGTTCGAGGATATCAGCTTTACCGTTCGAGCAGGTGAAGTGGTCGGCATTTACGGCGCGGTTGGCGCGGGCCATTTTGACCTTGCGCGCGCGCTGTTCGGCATGTACCGCTTCGACAGCGGCACGGTCCGGGTGAACGGTAAAACGTTTCCGCGCAACTTCTCGGCGCGTTATGCCATCAAGCACGGCCTTGCCTATGCTACGGAGTCGCGGCGGCAGGGCCTGTTGCTCCAGGACAGCATTTACCGCAACGTGACGCTGCCGCATCTGTTCCGCATTGGCCGCGTGGTTCCCCGGCAAAAACAGGAGTTGGAACTTTCGCGCCCGGCCATTCACCGCGTCGGCGTGAATCCGAAAGACCCCCTTTACACGGTAGGCCAGCTAAGCGGCGGCAACCAGCAGAAAGTCGCCATCGCGCGCTGGCTAACCTTCCCGCCAAAAGTCTTTATTATGAGCGAGCCGACACGCGGCATGGATGTGGGGGCAAAGAGCGAAGTGCTGAGTGTGTTGCGCGAGTTCCGCAACGATAACTATGGCGTCGTGGTTGTTTCGACCGAGCCGGAAACCGTACTGGCAGTCGCGGATACTATTCTTGTGATGTCGCGGGGAAAAATCGTCGCGCGGCTAAAAAATGAGAATCTGAACAAAGATGTCCTTCTGAGGTTGCTATGAGTTCCCAAACCGAACGCCCGACGATGAGTAGCTTGCCCGTTTCCGTGCCAGCTTCGCGTATCTGGCTGCATCGGTTAACGGTGCTGGCCCCGCTGTGGACGCTGATCGCGCTCGGCGTCTTTTTCAGCATCACGTCCGAGACTTTCCTTCGACCCGTCAACCTGAATAACATCCTTTCGCAGATTGCCACGCTGGCGATCTTTGGCACAGGCATGACGTTCGTGCTGCTGACGGGCGAGATTGACCTGAGTATCGCGGCTGTGGCGGCGCTGTCTGGCATGATCGCGGCACACCTGCATGCCAACCTCAATATGCCCGACCCGATTCCGTTGCTTGCCGGGCTTGGTGTCGCAACCGTGCTGGGCCTCATCAGCGGCGTCGCCAGCACGCGGTTCCGCATTCCCACGTTCATGACGACGCTCGCCATGTCGCTCATTGCGGGCGGCCTGAATACCTACGTCAGTAAGGGGCGTGTCATCAGCCGGCTGCCCGAATCGGCGCGTTTCCTCGGCAGCGGTCGTGTCGAGTTGCCGTTGATCGGCGAAGTTCGCGTGCTGATCATCGTTGCCGCGATCACGCTCCTGATCGGGTATCTGATTCTGCGTTACACCCGTTTTGGGCGCTACGTCTATATGACCGGAGCCAGCAAGCCCGCCGCCCGGCTCGCAGGTGTGAATACCAATCTCATTCTGGTGGCCGTGCTGACAATCATGGGGTTCACGGCGGGGCTGGCCGGTATCGTCAGTATGGGGCGTCTGGGCAGCGCGCAGCCGGATGAGATTCCCAGCTTCCTGATCGACACGATTGGCGCGGTGGTTCTGGGGGGCACGGCGCTTACGGGCGGTCGCGGCGGCATCCCGCAGACGCTCATCGGCCTGCTGATTTACGGTACGCTGCGTAACGGGTTGGACAACATTTCGAGCATCGACGTGTATCTGAAAGACTTCATCACGGGTGTGGTGCTCATGGCAGCGCTGGTGGTGAACGTCATCCTTGCAGGCCGCGCGCCGCGTGACCGGACGGTGTAGAAGGCCCGGCTTCGCGGTTTCGCGCTCACCCTTTGCCCGTTTGACGATGGCATTTAGACGAAATTCCCCTTCTTCCGAGAACCGGAAGAAGGGGATGAGGATTCTAGGTGGCGAAGTCCTTCTTGCCCAACAGACGCACGATCCACACCAGCGCTACCGCGCCGATCACGCCGACGATGATATTGCCGACCAGCCAGATATCGCCGATCCAGCCGAGGTTGAGTAGCCCCAGCAGAAAACTGCCGACCGCCCCGCCTGCCAGACCGAGCAGCACGTCGCCGACCGGGCCGTAACCGCTGCCGCGCAGAATGCGCCCGGCGAACATACCCGCCAGCATCCACATGACAAGCGCGATCAGCAGCCCGCCGACCTGAAACACCAACTGGAGCGCAATCGCGGCGACGATGATAATGGCGATTATCGCTACAATGGTTCCCACGTTCGACTTCCTTTCACCCTTGCTCTTGCCGCCTACGCCATTGTATACGCATGGCTGTGGGGAAAGGTTGCGCGCCTTCAGCGGGTGGTGAGGCTGGCGATGAGCAGATCGACGGCGAGTATTGGGTCAATGCGCCCGGTTTTCATGCGAACGTCATAGTCGTGCAGCGTGCGGTAGATACGCTCCAGTTGCTCGACCGTGAAGTTGCGCGACTGTCTGGCGAGTTTTTCAGCCACGTAACGATGCACGCCAATCGCCTCCGCAATGCCGGCGGGATAGCCGCCGGTCGCCAGGTGTTCCTTGGCCAGCAGCAGCAGGCGAAACTGGCGCACGATCATGCCGAAAAGGCTGAACACGTCTTCCTGTTGTTCGAGCAGACGATGAATGAGACGCGACGCGGCTTGCCCGCGCCCTTCCGCCAGCGCGTCGACCATGTCGAACATGCTGGCTTCGGCGACGTAAGGTGTGAGTAGCGCGACGTCATCCTCGGTGATCGGGCGCGCGCCATCGACATAACTGACCAGCTTCAGCAGTTCGTTATCGGCCCGTCGCAGGTCTGGCCCGACGACGCTGCCGAGGGCTGCCGCCGCGCGCGGCTCGATGGTGGCTCCATATCTGTCCTGCGCCCGTTTGATGATCCAGCCTGTGCTGTCCCTGGGCGATAGACATGAAATGACTTTCCCGTTTTCGTGTTTTTCCG
>QGUR01000540.1 GCA_003242205.1 Chloroflexota bacterium
GGATGGATGCGAGGAGTAGCACGCCAAAGGTTTCGTCGCCATGCTGTAGCAGTGCTGCCATGCCGCTGCCGTATTGGGGCAAAAGCGGCTCGTCCTCCGGCCAGACAAGCGGACGCCCGGCCTTCAGCAGGCGGTCACGGATGGCAGCAGCGTCAGGAACCGGCGCTGTCTCGCCGTCATCACGGCAATTGATACATTGCGCCACGACCTCGGCATGTTCGTTGAGTTGCAGGATTGCCGCGTATTCACCGGGAAGCAGGTCGAGTATACGGGCGGTGATCAGTTGTAACAGGTCGTCGCGTTCAAGATGCTGGATCAGGTCCTCGCTCAGTTGTAGCAGCGCGGCCAGTTCTTCAGTGCGCTGTTGCAGGGCTTCTTCAAGCTGGCGCGCCTTCATTTTGCTTTCGGCGCGGGCGATCAGTTCCTGCGGCGCGAAAGGCTTGTACATATAGTCATCCGCGCCGAGGTTCAGGCCGAACGCGACATCCGACGGCTCGCGCGCGTTGGCGGTAATCAGGATGGTCGGCAGCCCGGCGGTAGACGGATGTTCACGCAGCGCCTTCAGAACCTCAAAGCCGTTCATGCCCGGCATACGAATATCAAGCAGAACTAAATCGGGCAGCAATTCCCGGGCGGCCGCAAGCGCCTCAATGCCATCGTTCACCGTCTTCACCTGATAGCCCTCGCGCTCGAAAATGCGCTGGAGCATGATGGTGGCAGTGGGTTCGTCGTCCGCCACCAGCACCAGGGGCGGATTGCGTCTCCCTGACATGAAAGTACCTTTCATCGCCTTCCCGTAGTCGAAGCGGCCCTTGGGGTTTGCCGTCTCCAATGTTAGAATCATCTAGATTAACTATATGGTAACTCCTGGTAACGAATGCGAAACATTTTGCAGATTCTGATCGAGTATCGCCGCTCGATACTGATTGGCATCGTTCTGGGTGTACTGGTCGCGCTTGTGTTCGCCGGCGGCTTTATCACGCGCGATCTGATCGGCCCGGCGTTTCGCCCGGTCTATGCACAGTCGGAAGATCCGAACGGTTATCCTCTGCTGGACGAAGTGCAGGCGCTGCTTGACGCCCATTATCTGCGCGAACAACCGAGCGCGCGCGAACGGGAGTACGCCGCCATACGCGGGATGCTGAGCACGCTTGGCGACCGCTACACGTTCTTCATTGATCCGCCCGTTGCCCAAAGCGAGAGCGACGTTCTCGCCGGGACTTATGGCGGCATCGGCGTTCTGATCCAGCGCAATGAAGCTGGCGTGATCGTCCTTTATCCGTTTCCGGACGGCCCGGCGGCTGAAGCCGGCATCGAAGATGACGACATCCTGCTTGAGATCAATGGAGAGCCGGTTGATCTTAGTCTGTCGCAGGATCAGATCGATCAGATGTTGCGCGGGGAAGTGAAGGAGGGGAACGGCGTCGATCTTGTTATCCAGAAAGCGGACACCGGCGAGACCATCGAAGTCTTTGTTCCGTTTGCCGTCATTAACGTGCCATCGGTTGTCTGGCGTACTGTGAGCGAGGATGAGCGCCTTGGCTATTTACAGATTTTGCGCTTCACCAGCCGGACGCCAGAGGAGGTCGTTCAGGCACTGGGCGAGTTGAAAGCGGCGAACATTCAGGCTCTGATCGTTGATCTGCGCGACAACAGCGGCGGTCTGCTTCAGGAGTCAATCCGGGTTCCGATGAGTTTATCGACTCTGGCGTGCTGGTCATCGA
>QGUR01000275.1 GCA_003242205.1 Chloroflexota bacterium
CGCGCAGAAAGGCAAGCCCAAGCGTCAGATTCAAGAGCTGCTGGTTACCGCCGATGATGATGAGCGCGTCCATGAAATTGTTCCACTGGCCCTGAAAGCTGAGAATGGCAAGCGAGGTTAGCGCCGGAGTCGCCATCGGCAGCACGATGCGCCAGAAAAGCGTGAAGCGGCTCGCGCCGTCGACCATCGCCGCTTCTTCGATCTCCACCGGAATGGACTCGAAGAACTGCTTCATCAGGAAAATACCAAAGCCATCGGCGGCCAGAGTCAGGATCAGCCCGTGATAGGTATTGAGAATACCAAGCTGTTTGAGGATGATGAACCGGGGAATCAGCAGCACGACTGCCGGGACCATCAGCGTGCCAAGCACGATCAGAAAGATTAGCCGGTTCCCCGGAAATCGGATGCGCGCCAGCGCGTAACCCGCCAGTGAGTCGAACACCAGCCGCAGAATCATGATCGAAACCGAATACAGCGCCGTGTTCGCCGCCCAGCGCGGCAGGTTGAGATTGAGAATCTCCTGATAGCCTTCGGTAGACGGGTTGAACGTGAGATCGGTGGCCATCTCGGAAGCCGGGAGCACGCGGCCATTTTCATCGACACATGAAATGCCAAACGGCGGAACCGGAATCACCGCCTGTGGCTCCGCGGCAATGGCCGGCAGGCATTTGAACGAGTTAGCCAGCGTGAAAACAAACGGCAGAATCTCGATGAGCGCGAAGATGATGAGCACGACTGCGCCCAGAATGACGAACAACCGGCGCATGATGCGCCACAAGGGCGGCGCCTCGTACTGCGGCATCTCGATTGAAGCTGTTGTCATGGCCGTTACTCCTGGCTCACTCAATCGCCTGTTCGCCAACGATGCGGCGCTGAAGCAACGTGAACGTGAAGATGATGACGAACAACACGGCCGCTGTCGCCGCCGCCTGACCCATCCGGTTATCGGTGAAACCACTCGCGTAAACGAGATAGGCAATGGTCAGGGTTGTGTTGGCCGGGCCACCGTTTGAAATCACGAAAATCTGGTCGAAGACCTGAAACGCGCCGATCAAACCCACGGTGACGACGAAAAACGTGGTTGGACGCAGCAGCGGCACAGTGATGTGGCGGAAAATCTGGATCGCATTTGCGCCATCAACGACAGCCGCCTCGTAGACCTGCCCCGGAATGTTCTGCAGCGCGGCCAGATAAATCACCATCATCGTTCCGATGGTGGTCCAGACATTCAGCATCATAATCATCAGCATGGTTACGCTGGGGCCGCTGATCCAATCCCAGAGGCGGATACTTGCTATCTCGGTCGATGCCCAGTCGCCGACAGAAGCGCGGGTAATGCCAAACAGGCCGAGAAAGTTGTGAATAATCCCGTTCGGATCGTTGAGCCACGTAACGTCCCGATACCCGGGAAAGATCGAATGCAGGAACTGGTTGACAAGGCCGTTACTGCTGAACAGGAACATGAAAATCAGCGAGATGACGACTGAGGACGTAATTGAGGGAAAATAAAACGCGGTTCTGAAGAAGTCTTTTGCCCTCAGCCAGCGCTGGTTGACGATCACGGCCAGAATCAACGCGAAAAACGTTTGCGTGGGAACCACGCCCAGCACGTAATAAACCGTATTCTTTACCGCCGTGAAAAATCGCTCCTGCCGAATACCATCCTCAATCAGCAGGCGCTCGTAATTCCGCAATCCGACAAACTGATAGGCATCTTCGCGCGTGAGCGGCGTAATCCCATTCCAGTCGGTGAGACTGAAGTAGCCAGCCGCGATCAGCGGAATAACGAGGAAAACGATCAGGATGGTCAAAGCGGGGGCGATGAAGCCAAACCCAGTCAGCGCTTCCTGGCGGCGGCGATCAGCCTGTGTGGTGACTCGCTGCGGCGTCACCAGTGGCGACGTCAGGCTTTCAGACATAACGTCATTCCTTGGTGTCTGAGACGAGACGGGCCTCTCTCCGCCTTTGAAGGCGGAGAGAGGTTGGTTTAAGGACGTGCCGTTATTCGTCGAGCAGGTCCTGAGCCACGCTCACAGCGTCCTCAATCGCCTCTTCGGGCGTCATGCTGCCATCGATCACCTGCTGAATGTTGCCATTCAGGGTATCGCGGAACGCCGTGAAGCCAACCGGCAGGATCGGCGCGACCGCATCTGCGGCGGCATCGACGAACGCGCTATATTCCTCGCCGCGAGCCTCCAGCCACAGGTCAGCAGTGCTGGCACGAGCCGGAGCAGGGCCGAAGCCGGTTTCGGCGGTCATGCGCGAGCCTTCGGGACCGGTCAGGAAGTCCACCAGTGCCCACGACTCTTCGGGATACGCATTATCCGCGCCCACCGCGAGGCAGACGGTGAACGTGAGCGTACCTTCGCCGGCGGGGCCAGCGGGCAGAGGCACAACACCCCAGTCAAGATCCGGATAGGTATCGAGCAAGAACTGGATGACCCAGTTCCCTTCAACCGTCATGGCCGCCGCGCCGTTGCCGAACGCCTCACCGTTCCAGCCAGCGCCCACTTCGGCAGGCGTGACCAGCGTACCGGCTTCGCGCATCGACCGCCACAGTTCCAGCGCCTGAACAGCGGCGTCGAAGTTGTCGCCCTCACCGAAGACCCATTCACCGTCTTCGTTGTAGAGTTCGCCGCCCGCCTGCACGTAGAACGCCATCCAGCGGTCGAGGTCGGCGCTAATCACCAGACCCGGCGTGCCGGTTGCATCGGTAATCGCCTGCGCGGCGCTCTGGAGGTCTTCCCACGTCCAATCCGCGGTCGGATATTCAACGCCCGCCTCATCGAACAGAGCCCGGTTGAATTCCAGCCCCAGGATCGAGAAGTCCTTCGGCGGGCAGTAGAACGTGCCATCAACCGTGAAAACTTCGGCCAGCGACGGATAGATGTCTTCGGGATCCGTCAGCTTGCCCTCAGCCGTGTCCAGAACACCAGACGAGGCATATTCGGCGATACGGGCCTGCGGCACGTAGAAGACATTGGGATATTCCCCGCTTGCAAAGGCGGTTTGCAGGGTTGTTTCATATTCTGGCGAGAAGGTGATTTCGACCTTAATGCCCGGATTCGCCTCCTCGAACGCAGCCACCTGCTCTTCCAGCGCGCGGTTTTCAGCCTCGCCCGACGAAGCGCCCCACAACTGGAGGGTCACTTCGTCCTGCGCCAGAACCGCGCCGCCCAGACTAAACACGACGGCCAGACACAGAACTCCGGTCACCAAAAGAAACTTTCTCATGCGTCACTCCTTCCAGATCGATACACCAATTCGGAATACGCGAACTGCCCTATCACTGCGATAGGGGTACTGCCTCAGGGTTTCTTACGGTAAATTCCCGCAGTTGTCCCTGGTAGTACACACGAAATGACACTTCCGTCCAGTGTTTCGGCAGGTTTGGCTGCGTTTTCAGCTCCCCGTTTTCGATTTGCAGGCCGCAGAACCCAAAGACAACCGCCTGCCATACACCGCCACACGCGGCAGCGTGTATGCCTTGCCCCACATTGCCCTTGTTGTCGTGCAGGTCAATATGGACCGCGTGATAGAGCATCTCATAAGCGACATCGGTGAGGCCCAGCCAGGCGGCGACCCAGGCATGAACCGCCGGGCTGAGCGATGACCCGTGATCCGTGCGCGGATAGTACGTGTGCCAGTTGTTCAATAGCACCTCGCGCGGGCCGAGTTCGTCGCCCAGCAGCGCCATCAGCATGACAACATCCGCCTGCTTGATCACCTGCGTTTGGGCAATACGGTGATGTCCCAGAATGGCATGCAGGCTGGTGGTGCGCGGTGTGTAATCGGGAACCGGCACGTATTCGAGATCGAAGAAGCCGGGGAACTGGACGTGAATCTGCCGCTCTTCATCGAACGGGATATACATTTTGTCGGCGACATCCCGCCAGTGCGTAAGGCGGTCTGGCGTCAGGTCCAGCGTATCGACCAGACGGCGCGCATCGTCGGGAGCGTGCTGGTGCAGGTAGTCGACCAGCCACAGCGCCGTCTCCAGATGCCAGACCACCATGCGATTCACAAATACGCTGTTATCGACGTTCTCGTGGTATTCGTCAGGGCCGATTTGTTGCGAAATCTCGTAACGGTCGCCCGCTTTCTCCACACGGCTGCCCCAGAAAACCGCCGTATCGAGAATAATCTCCGCGCCGTACCGTCTCAGAAATTCATCGTCGCCGGTCCAGCGCCAGTAAAGCCAGACCGCATAGGCGATATCCGTCGAAATATGCTGCTCGTTGTCCCCCGTCCAGATGCGGATGCGCGTCCCATCGGCCCCCGGATCGGACCATTGAGGTGTGGTTTCCTCGCCGGTATCCGTGCTCTCCCAGGGATACATCGCACCCTCATAGCCGTTGGCGCGCGCCTTGTTCCGCGCCCCCGGCAGGTTGTGGTAGCGATACATGAGCAGATTGCGCGCGAGTTGCGGCTGGCTCAGTACCAGCGGTGGAACAATGAACAGCTCGGTATCCCAGAAGACGTGTCCCTTGTAGCCGAGGCCGGAGAGCGTTTTCGCGCCAATGCTCACGCGCTCGTCGAAACGTGGCGCAGCAATCAGGTAGTGGTACGTGGTGAACCGTAGCGCCCGCTGAACTTCGTCATCGCCGGAAATTTGGATGTCGGCGGTGTCCCAGTACTCGGCCCATTCGGCTTCGTGCGCCGAAAACAGCAGATCCCAGCCCAATTCGGTCGCTTCATCCAGCTTGGCGCGAGCCGCTTCGAGCGGCGAATTCGGCACGTCACGGCTGGTGTAAACGGTCGTGAGCTTGGTCAGCGTTGCCGTTTGCTCGCGAGACAGCGAAAACCGCGTTCTGCTGGCAGGACGACGTTCATCGTCAATTGACTCTACCGCCCCGTCGCAAAGCAGCCGCGAGGCCATTCCCAGCACGTAATTCGACTGCGCGGTCGTCACCTCCACGCCGGTGGTATCGCCGTCCGCAATCGTCGTTGCGTCCGAGCGCCAGTGGCGAACACCCTGATTGCTCACGTCGGCGTCGATGACGCTTTCCACTTCGATGGTTGGATTGCCTTCGACCGCAGTCACGCGCACGCGCTGCGCCATGACATGAACATCGGCGAGGCTGGCAAAACGCTCGAACTGCACGCGTACGATTGCGCCCGATTGCGCGCGGAAAAGCGCTTCGCGCCGCAGCAGGGCACGCCGCATATCGAGCGTGCGCTCGTAGCCAAAAATAACGCCCTGTGGCGGGCGCATATGATTTTCGGTCGACTGAACGATGCCAAACGGCGTGCCGTCAACCCAGATTTTTAGGACCAACCAGTTAGGAGCATTTACGAGTTCCGGAACGAGGGTGTCAGGTGCATGGTTGTAGATGCCATGAACCAACGTCGCGGGAGTCTCGCCGGGATATCCCTCCTCGAACGCGCCGCGTGTACCCAGGTAACCGTTACCAATCGTAAACAGTGTCTCATGGTGGTGCTGCTCGTCAGGCCGAAACTGGAGTTCGGTCAATTGCCAGAGGCGTTCGAGCACAACAGGACTCCCCTCAGTGAAGTGAACATCACGCCCAGACAGGATACTTAAACGTTTAAGCTTCGCTTAGGATTAACAAGTTTTGGAGTTCGAGTCAAGAGAAGTTTGAGCATTTTGCACAGGTTCAGCGTCCGGTGGCCGTCAGGCGGCGTGTCGCTTGACGGGCCGTGTGCCAGATGGTATGGTCATACGCACCTTACCGAAGGATGGCTAGGGTTCCGCTGAACACGTTCAGGCTGGTCCGAGCGCCATAGAAGGCCGCTGAGACGGCTCGCACCTTGAGGACGAAAAGGCCAGAGGGGGTAGGTACGGCTGGTTTGTGTTGCCTGCTGCCGCACGGCTTTACCCGGAGGTGCAAGTTGTTGAGCCGTATTTCCCCTCATGGACGCGCCGTTTTGCAGGCGCTGATCGTCACTTTCCTCTGGTCCACATCATGGGTTCTCATCAAGTTCGGCCTGCGCGACGAAATTCCGGCGCTGACGTTTGCCGGCCTGCGCTATTTCCTCGCCTTTCTGTGCCTGCTGCCGCTGTTTCTGCGCCGGCGTGAACAACACGCGCAGTTACGCCAGCTTGGCACGATCGGATGGCTACGGCTGCTCCTGCTGGGCCTGCTTTTCTATAC
>QGUR01000276.1 GCA_003242205.1 Chloroflexota bacterium
CGGGATAATCTGCTCGTTGAAGGTGTTGATATGCCCGCCGACCGGCAGCGGCAGGTCATTGGTCACATTGGGGCGCGGCACGACCGTAGGTGTCGGCTCGACAGTCGGCGTCGGCGTTTCGGTGGGCGGCCCTGCCTCGGTCGGCGCAGGCGTTACAGGCTGGAGCGACGGCCCGGTTTCAGCGCCGGGCGCTTCCTGCGGCCCGGCAAGTTCGTTGCAGATGCCAATCGGGCCGATTTCCTCGGTGCGGGTTTCGCCAGACACGAGCGCGATACGCAGGCGCAGGCGGTAATCGCCATCCGGCAGCAGCGTTGTATCCCAACGGGCGATGATGCCATCCTCGACCGGCTCGCGCCTCGGTAGCGTCACCGGCAGCCAGCGTATGGCCTCTTCGGGCGTATCGGGATCGACCGGCGCGGCTTCCAGAAAGTAGCTTTGCAGTCCGGGCGGATTCACCGTGCCGCGCACGTCGATGACGCCATAAGCATGGCATGTCACCGATGGAAAGGTAATCACCACGTCATCGTCCTGCGCCTGTCCGGGAAGCGCCATAACCAGCGTGACAAGCAACAGAACCGGGCTGAAAAACTTTCGCCAGTACACTTCACAACGCTCCTTGCGGCGTCTTGGTCCACCGCTGCCACACATGCACGCTCGCCAATGCGCCCGTCGCCGGAATCAATAAGGGGCGCCCCGGCGAGTCGCCCCCTACTGTACTTCAATTCAGACGATTCGACCCACAACCTTACGGGCAGCCGCCTTTACGCAACACGTACGTGACTTCACGCCGGTTGTCGTTCAGGTTCGTCTCCGGGATCTGGTTCTGCGGGTCGATGATCAGCACCAGTGTGTGCTGCTCGTCATAGTATGTGTCCACGGTGAGCGGCATCTGCACCCGGAACGTCTGGCCCGGATTGAGCACCGGGAAGCCGCCAATCGTCGACGCCTGCACCTGCCCGTTGTGGACGTCCTGCAGCAGAACGATGCCGCTGCTCAGCGTCGGCGTGGTGCCAAGATTCGCCACGTCAAAGCCGACGTTGAAGGTTTCGGCGCAGGTCGGCTGGCTGGGCGAAAGCTCGACCACACCCGCAACCAGATTGGCCTGCGTGATCGGCGTCGCGGTTGGAACCGGCGTTGGCGTCACGGGCGGCGGCGGCGGGAAGACGCGCGGCAGGTTGGCCGTGTTGCCGCTGACCTGCACTACGCTCGGCGCGATCCAGGCGTTATTGCCGTTGGGCAACTGGATCAGGAACCAGCCGCTGCCGGTCGCGCTTATGCCCAGGATCGGGAAGGTAGTGCCCTGCGGATAAGACGTGATGACATCAAAAAGCGTCGAGTCGCCGGTACGTACGTTCGCGTTGGCCACGCTGATCGTCGCACGCGGCGTTGGATCGGGTGTTGGCGTCAGCGTCGGCGCGGGTGTCGGCGACGGGAATGGCGTCTGCGTGGCACGCGGCGGCGGCGTCAGCGTTGGAATAAGGCCGGGAACTTCGGTCACGCCGGTCAGTGGTGGCAGGGTGACAAATGGCGGCGGCTCGTTTTCCACACGAATAGGCCGCACGTAGGCCATGATCGGCGGATTGCCAGCCGTATTGACCGTCAGCCGCAGTTCGTAAACGCCATCGGGTACTTCAGTCGTATCCCACACGGCCAGCTCGTCGTTCTGCACCGCCGCATTGCTCGGCAGCGATACCGGGAACCACAATTCATCATCTTCGGCCAATGTCAAATCGGCATTGTAGGGCCGGTATTCAATGTAGTAGTTCGTCAGGCCGGGCAGATTGACCGAGCCACGAATCGAAAATTGCCCGCGAACTACGTAAACCGGCGGCGGCCAACTGATATTGGCATTCGGGTTCAAATCCTGACCAACCGCGGGAACAAGCGGCGGTACGGGGGTTTCCGTTTGGCCCTGAGCGAGCGCCGGCGCGGTTGTCAGGGCCAGCGCAATCAGGATCAAAAGGAGGGTCTTCGCTTTCGTCATTGGCTTTGTCCTTTGCTACTCCTACGCACCTGTGTTACCCGCTATCAAGACGAGAGCACTTAATGAAGGTTGTAATGAGACTGAGCTAAAAAAGAGCGCGCCCTTGGCGCAGCCCACAACCTCATACTCGTGCAGCCTCGATCTCATCATAGCGCAAAGACCACGCTCCGGCAAGCAGGTAGCACGGAAGGCGTATGGCTGTCGTTGCGTGATCATGGGCTACCCGCTGCTTCACGGGACGGGCATAGAGGTGATGAGACAGAAACACTAGTCTCTTTGCAGCAGGCGCGTTGCCAGCGCCAGCGCCAGCCAGGCGAGCGCAACCGGCAGCACGATCGGCGCGACGAGTTCGACGATTAGCCGCGTCTCAAACGAAAGGTCCAGCAGCCGGGGCACGTTGACGAAGAAAAAGTAAGCGACGCACAGCGCGATTGTGACAATTCGTGTCACAATGCGCGGCGATGTGACCGCGCCAACCAGCGCGCCGATGGCGGCGACCAGCACCGGTTCGACGAGCAGGCGCGCCAGCCCGGCCCCCAGTGCCAGAATGATCGCTACCGACATGACCAGCGTGTCCACTTCGCCGACATAAAGACTGGTGTACTGCAGAATCAGCACCGGCAGGCTGAGGAGAGCGTGGCCGATGATGACCATGCTCATATTGTCGACCTGCCGCCAGATGGAGGCCGCGACCTTGCTGTAGAGGATATGCCGGCGGGGAAACGGCGTCACCAGCAGCAGCGGCAGCGTGCCGTTGTGCAATTCGTCGTAGACCGCCTCGGCGGACTGGATGGCGATGCCGGCAAGCGCCTGCCCGTAGAGGACAAAAACCAGCGGCGCCAGCAGCAGCGACACGGTGACCACCGGCATGATCAGGCTGTAAAACGCGGGAAAAGCGGCAGCCACCAGCACCAGCGCCGCCTCGATGACCATGATGCGCAGCCATAGGCTCAGGTCCAGCGGCAGCGTTTTCCAGTAGATGCCAAGCTGACGCCGGACGATAGGATTGGAACGCCGCGCCCAACCCGGCAGCGATGGATCAAGCTCCCGTGCTCGTTCCGTCAGCCGGGCAAGCGCGCCCTCGTTGATAACCTGTTGCGCCACTGTCAGTTCGATTCTGGCTTCGCTGTCTCTAATCAATATACTCTTGTTGGCGGTCCGGGTTCAATCGGATGCGCGGCGCGCGAACGGTCGCACGACAGCGAAAGCAAATACATGGACTCCAGCACGGTTATCCTGCTGACTCTGCTCTTCTTCGCCATTTCGATTCTGTATTCATCGGCAGGCCAGGCCGGCGCGTCGGGCTATCTGGCGGCTATGGGCCTGCTCGGCATCATGCCGGATGTGATGCGGCCCACGGCGCTGGTTCTGAACATCCTCGTGTCTGCCATCGTGGTGGTGAAATTCTACCGGGCAGGTCACTTCTCGTGGTCGTTGTTATGGCCGTTCGCCATCACCGCCGCGCCGTTTTCGTTCATCGGGGGCGCGCTCGTCCTGCCCGGCTCGATCTACAATGCGCTCGTCGGCGTCGTCCTGCTGTTCGCGGCCTACCGTCTGGCATGGCCCGACAGGGCGCGGGCGTCCTCATCCACGGGAACAGTCTCCATCCCGCTGGCGCTGCTGCTCGGCGTCGCCATCGGGCTACTGGCCGGGCTGACCGGCACGGGTGGCGGTATCTTCCTCAGCCCGCTGCTGATTTTCCTCGGCTGGGGCGAGGCGCACCGAGTCGCCGGCGTTTCGGCGGCCTTCATTCTGGCCAATTCCAGCGCCAGCCTGCTCGGCCAACTGGCGACGCTGCAAAGCCTGCCCCCCACGCTGCCGGTCTGGCTGGCGACGGTTGCCGTGGGCGGCTGGATCGGCGCGGAGTACGGCAGCCGCCGCGCCGACACGACCAGCCTGCGCCGTCTGCTGGCGTTATTGCTGCTGTTTGCAAGTCTGAAGCTGATCTTCGGTTAGCAGGTGTCACAGCCATGGTCATCGACGTAGACGGCGACGCCATGCCCGTTCTCGACCAACGCCAGCCCGCCGCCGTACATCTTCGCCAGCACGTCCGGGCGATAGACATCTCTGGGCTTGCCGTACGCGATCAGTTCTCCGCGCAACGCCAGCACCCTGTCGAAGCGTTGGAAGGCCAGATTGAGGTCATGCGTGCTCAGCACGATCGTGATACCGTCGCGATTGAGCGAGTCGAGCACATCCATCAGGCTGTTCTGGGCCTGAACGTCAACGCCGCTGAACGGCTCGTCCAGCATCAGCAAGCGGGCTTCCTGCGCCAGCGCACGCGCCACGAAAACGCGCCGCCGCTGCCCGCCGCTTAGCTCGCCCACCTGCCGGTCGCTAAATTCCAGCATGTCGACGCGCTCCAGCGCCGCCTCGACCGCCTGCCAGTCGGCACGGCGCGGCCCGCGCAGCCAGCCCATGCGGCGCACCCGCCCCAGCATGACGACATCGCGCACCGTGACCGGGAAATCCCAGTTGACGCCTTCATGCTGCGGCACGTAGCCGATCTGCTGCCCCTCCAGATCGAACCATTCAACCGTGCCGGACTGCGGCTGCAACAGGCCAAGCAGCGTCTGAATGAGCGTCGATTTTCCCGCACCGTTCGGCCCGATAATGGCGACGCGCTCGCCCGCACGGACGTCAAGCGAAATGTTGTAAATGGCAGGCTCCCGGCCATAGGCCACCGTCACGTCACGCGCGCGGATCAGCACCGGCGCATCCACGCGCGCCCGCGCCGCCTCCACATCGGGTATCAATTGCCTGTCCTGTATCACGGGTATGCCGCGCCTCCGTACTTTTCACCGCCATTATACGCGCCGGAACCGCAAAGCTCACCCCCCAAGCCGGCTCGCTGAGGGAGCAGACCAGTCCTCTAAAGAGGCCGCTGTAGACCGGGAAAGCCCGCTTTAGCAGGTTGGTTCGCTTCGATCGCTGGCTACCGCTGTTGATCAACCTGACGTTCTATTCCCCAAGCGCCTCGACAATCGTGCGCGTGTTGTGGCGCATGAAGTCGATATAGGTCGCGGCGGGGCCGCCGGCGTCGCTCAGCGCTTCGGTATACAGGTCGGCCACAAGCGTGACGCCCGCTTCCTGTGCGGCAAGTTGGGCGAGTTGCAGATTGGCCGTCACCTCCGCGAAAATGACCGGCACGGATTGCGCCCGCAACAATTCAACCAGTTCGATCAGCGCCTGCGGGCTGAGTTCGGCCCCTGTACTGACGCCCGGCAGTACCGTTGCTACGATGTCGAAATCGTAGGCGTGCGCGAAGTAGTTGAGCGCTACGTGGTTCGTGACCAGCATACGGCGCTCCCGCGGCAGCGTCTCGACCAGCGCGCGAAGCTCGGCGTCGAGTGCCTCAAGCTCTGCGATATAAGCGACGGCGTTCGCCCGGTAAACATCAGCATTGATCGGATCGACGGCAGCGAACGCAGCGGCGATATTTTCGGCCCAGATCATGACGTTCGCCGGGTCCATCCAGACGTGCGGATCGCATACGCCGTGCGCGTGATCGTGATGTTCGACGCCGTCGTGGGCTGCTTCATCCTCCTCGCCCTCGCACACCAGCCCTTGCCCCAAAACGCCCAGCGGCTCCCCGGCGGTCGTCTCATCGTCTTCAGCGTGGACTGGCAAAATGGCGACGCCTTCGGAGACGACGACGGAGGGTATCTCGCCCGCGCTCTCCAGCAGACGACCAAGAAATGTTTCGTAACCCGCGCCAACCACCAGCAGCAAATCGGCTTGCGAAACGCGGGCCACGTCTTGCGGCGTAAACTGGTAGGCGTGAGTATCGGTATCCGGCGGCAGCAACGAGGACACGACGACCAGATCGCCGCCGATCTGCGCCGCCACGTCGGCCACCAGTGTAGTGGTCGCAACAACATTGAGGGGCGTCTCCTGCGCCGCCACACCACCGGCGACAGCGACCACCAGAACGAGTACAATCAAGATGGATGCCGGTTTCATCAGGGAATGCCACTCCATCGCTGGAACTGCGCGTGTCTAATTGATACAATGTCTCACCGGGAATAGTGATACAATATCTCAATGCGCTGTAACTGTCAAGGAACGCCAGAATGACCGACCGTGCACTCAGCCACCGCGCACACCACCTGCGCGACGCGGCCATAA
>QGUR01000541.1 GCA_003242205.1 Chloroflexota bacterium
GATTCGATGTGCTGCTGATCCGTCATACGCTGGAAGTGACGACCTGGGGCGAGCGGGCGGCGGGGGACCGGGTCAATCTGGAAGTCGACCTCATGGCGCGATATGTCGCGCGGCTTGCCGAAGCCCGCGAAGAAGCATAGATCACGCATTCGCCGCTGGCGCGTGCCAGGCGGATTTTTTCAGGATCACCAGGCCCTTCGGCCCGATGGATGGAAGGCGGATTCATGGCGGACATACTGATTGTCGAGGCGCGGTTCTATGACGACCTGTCCGACGCATTGCTGGAAGGCGCCAGTGCCGCCCTGCGGGAAGCGGGCAAGAGCTTCGATGTGGTTACGGTCCCGGGCGCGCTGGAGATTCCTGCGGCGATCGCCTTCGCCCATGCGGCAGGCAGGGGCTATGATGCCTATGTCGCGCTCGGCTGCGTCATTCGCGGCGAGACCTACCATTTCGACATTGTCGCCAACGAATCGAGCCGGGGCCTGACCGATCTGGCGATCCGCGAGCAGCTGGCGATCGGCAATGGCATTCTCACTGTCGAGAACGAGGCGCAGGCCTGGGCGAGGGCGCGGCGCAGCGAGGGCGACAAGGGCGGTTTCGCCGCCCGCGCCGCCCTCACCATGGCAGAACTCAGACGCAGGATGCGGTCCGGGAAATGACGGATTCCAAACAGGGCGCAGCGCCCCCGGCCAGGCCGGTCAACAAGCGCGGCGCCGCGCGACTGGCCGCCGTGCAGGCGCTGTATCAGATGGATGTGGCCAAGGCCGGGCTGCTGGAAGTGACGGCGGAGTACGAGGCGCACCGGCTCGGCAAGGAAATCGACGGGTCACAATATCTGGAGGCGGATGCGCAATGGTTCCGCGCCATCCTTTCCGGCGTGGTGGCCAATCAGAAGCGGATCGACCCGATCCTGCGCCGGTCGCTGGTCGAGGGGTGGCCGCTGTCGCGCCTGGATTCGACCCTTCGCGCCATCCTGCGTTCCGGCGCCTATGAGCTGATGGAACGGCGCGATGTGCCGGTCGCGGTGATCATCACGGAATATGTCGAGATCGCCCGCGCCTTCTTTGCCGATGACGAACCGAAGCTCGTCAATGCCGTCCTCGATCGCGTGGCGCGGCGCGTGCGCGGAGGGCCGGAAACGGCCGGGCGCTGACATGCCCGGCCAGCTCGCCGAGAGCCGGAGGACGGCGCTGATCCTGGCGGTCAGCCAGGCGATCCTCGGCTCGACGGCGCCGATCACCATTTCGATCGGCGGGCTGGCCGGTTACGCGCTGCTCGGCGCAGACAAGTCGCTGGCGACGGCTCCCCTGACCGGGTACCAGCTCGGCATTGCGCTGGGGGCCTTGCCGGCAGCCCTGCTGATGCGCGCGGTCGGCAGGCGATACGGCTTCATGACCGGCGCCGGTGTGACCGCTCTCGGCGCAGCGCTGGCGGTGCTTGCCCTGTCGGAGCGCAGCTTCTGGCTGTTCGCCGCCAGCCTCGTGCTGATCGGCAATGGCAGTTCGTTCGTGCAGCAATTTCGTTTCGCGGCGACCGACCACGCGCCGTCCCATTTCCGTCCGCGCGCCATCTCCTGGGTGCTGGGCGGAGGCGTGGTCGCGGCCATCCTCGGGCCGCAGCTGGTGATCCATACGCGCGATCTCCTGGCGCCAGTCGAGTTTGCGGGCGCATTCGTCGCCATGATCGGCCTTGCCGCCATCGGCGCCGTGGTATTGTCCTT
>QGUR01000277.1 GCA_003242205.1 Chloroflexota bacterium
GGCCCGGACATCGATCGGGTGGAAATCACGGTCGATAACGAAATCGTGGCGACACTGCCACAGCCCAACGAAGCGGGCAATCCCATCTTTCCGGTAACGTATTCCTGGAACGCGACCGGCGTCGGCACGCATACCATTGGCGTCACGGCGTTCCGGAGCAACGGCGTCGCCAGCGAGCCGGCGACCGAGACGATTACCGTGATTTCTTCCGTAAGCCCGACCGAGGAACCGACGCCCACCAGCACGCCGACCAGCGAACCGCCCGACGCTGAACGCACGGGCGAGGCCGAGGTCGAAGAGGAAGCCACCAGCGAAGAGACCGAGAGCAGCGAACCCGACGGCGCGGAGACGGAAGCCGAAAGCCGGCCCCGGACAACCGGGCGTCCCGAAGCCACCTTCATTCAGGGC
The DNA here is from genome assembly GCA_003242205.1 of Chloroflexota bacterium. Taxonomy (GTDB): domain Bacteria; phylum Chloroflexota; class Anaerolineae; order Aggregatilineales; family Phototrophicaceae; genus ZC4RG36. Next base: position 409 of record QGUR01000277.1, read on the forward strand.
GCGAACGTGCGCCGTGGACCGGGCACGAATTTCAATCCGCCCATCGGCGCGTTCGCAGCCGGGCAAACGACCGAGGTGCTGGGCCGCAACCCGGCGGGCGACTGGTATAAGGTGCGCTACTACAACGCCGATGGCTGGGTCTTTGCCAGTCTGGTGGAAATCGAGGGCGATATCTCTAACCTGCCGGTGGACCCCGGCCCGCCGACGCCGATTCCGGTGACGCCGACGCCGGAGCCGCCGCCATCCACACCTGTGCCGCAGACGCAGGCCAATCTGGTCGCCGGTATTATCCGCCTGAATCCCGCGCAGCCGGTGTGCCAAGAGACGTTCCAGGTGCATGTCGATCTGGCCAATCTGGGCAGCGAGGCGACGACAACGACAGGCCGCTTCACGGTCGAGGATGTCGTGGACGGGCAGGTTCAGGAACGCACGGAGGGCGCGATCCCGATCATTCAGGCTGGTCAGACGGTCGATTCAGGGCCGGTTCCGATTACGGTGAGCACGCACTACGGCAGAGAACATACCATCGTTGTCGTCCTCAACCCGGATGGCAGCATTCCGGAAACCGGATCGGGCGACAACCGGGCGGAACTGAAGTACACGCTGCAAAAGGGTAACTGCCCGTAAATGCACATGGTTCAGGGGCGCGGACGAGCGCCCCTGTTTTTTTGCCCGCCCGGTTTTTTGCCCGATTGAATCGGTTTCCCCGGTCACGTTATGATCGAAGCGCAAACAGGTTTTGTCTCTTGAAAAGGCGCTTCTTATGGCAACGCACCCGCTCGAACATCTTTCGCCGGTCTGGACGCACCTGACGACCTTACAGCCCGAACGCGGCGAAGGGATTTATCTTTACGATAGCGACGGCAACGCCTATATCGACTTCACCAGCGGCATCGGTGTGACCAACACGGGGCACGCGCATCCGCGAGTCGTCGCGGCGATTCAGGCGCAGGCTGCCAAACTCATCCACGGTCAGATCAATGTCGTCGTGTCGCCGCCGGTCATCGCGCTGGCGAACGCGCTGAACGAGATCACGCCCGAACCGATCGACAGTTTCTTCTTCTCCAACAGCGGGGCCGAAGCCACCGAAGGCGCGGTGAAGCTGGCCCGCGCCGCCACCCGGCGGCCCAACATCATCGTTTTTCAGGGCAGCTTTCACGGGCGCACGGCGCAGACGATGGCCATGACGACATCTAAAACTGTTTACCGCGCCGGTTATCAGCCGCTTCCCGGCGGCATTTTCGTCGCGCCGTTCCCCTACAGCTATGCCTATGGCTGGGATGACGACACGACGGTCGATTTCTGCATCCGGCAGCTTCATCACGTGCTTAAGACGCAGACCGCGCCGGAAGAAACCGCTGCCATTGTCATCGAGCCGGTGCTGGGCGAAGGCGGGTATGTGCCGGCCCCGGAACGTTTTTTGCAGGCGCTGCGGGAAATCTGCACCGAGTATGGCATTCTGTTCGTCTGCGACGAGGTACAGACCGGTTTTGGCCGCACGGGCGCGTTCTGGGCCTTTGAACATGCGGGTGTAACGCCCGATATCATCATCATGGCGAAAGGGCTGGGCAGCGGTGTGCCGATTTCGGCGATCGGCGCTTCGCGGGCGCTGATGGAGAAGTGGACACCGGGTTCGCACGGCGGCACTTATGGCGGCGGCGCGCTGGTCGCGGCGGCGGCGCTGGCGACGATTGAAGTGATGCGTGACGAAGATTTGCCGGGCAACGCCGCGCGCATGGGCGCTTATCTGATGGACGGGCTGCGTGAATTGCAGGCTGAATATCCGGTCATGGGCGATGTGCGCGGGCGCGGGTTGATGGTCGGTGTCGAGTTCACGCGGAATGGTCAGGCCGATAAAGCGACCGCTAAGGCGGTTCAGGTGGCCTGTCTGGAACGGCGTTTGCTGCTGCTGACCTGTGGCAGTTACGAAAATGTCATCCGCTGGATACCGCCGCTGGTTGTGAATCAGGCGCAGATTGACGATGCGCTCAGGATCTTCGCCGAAGCGCTGAGCGTCGGCTCGACCGCCAATCACGAAAGCGGCATCTAAAAGGCGGCTGGAACCCGGGGCCTGCCGGCAGCGTCTAACGATTGCGTGGTACGCAGCAAAACTGGCAGTCGAAAGGACATGCTCATGAGCGGACGAGCTTTGCGTGTATCAGCATTCGGCGTGGCTGCGCTTGCCCTGTTCCTCATCTGGAGCACGCTGATTTCGGCGCAGCTTGTACGCTCTGAAACGGCGCTGCTGACGACCGTGACGCCCATCTACGGCGATGAGGACCTGCGACCGCTCATCCGGTTGACGATTTTTGATCCGTGGGCGCCGGTTCTGGGAGCCGATTCGCCGCAATTTGTCGTTTACGATACCGGGCAGGTGATCTATGCCGGTGGCGTGGACGATGACCGGCGTTTGACCTATATGCGTGTAGAGCTTGAACCGGCGGAACTTGAGGCGCTGCTGGACAGTCTTGGCGTCGAGCACTTCTATCGCATGGAGGACTACTACGAGACGGTATTCAAGACGGATCAGCGCACCGAAACCATCACCGTCTGGACGGAAGACGCGGGTTTTCACTCGGTCACTGTCTATGGCAGTCTGGAGTACGATCCGGAGGCGCGGGCGCTGGCCCCGCATGGCTTTGTGAGCGCTTTCGACCGGATGATGAGCTACAGCCATCCGGACGCGGAGCCCTGGCTGCCTGAAATGTTTGAAGTCTTGCTCTGGCCGTATGAAAACAGTTCAGCCGCCGGCTGGCCTGAAGCGTGGCCCGAACCCGGTAGCCCGGTGTTTGTGCCGCGCGATCAGGTCATCAGCGTCTACCTCGATAGCGACCAGTTGGAACGCTATCGTGAGCTTGCGGCGACCGCCCGCGCCGTGCGGCTGGATGGCGAAACCTATGCCTTTTCGATGCGCTGGCCCTTCCCGCATGAAGTGGTCTGGCCGGTGAATGCGGCGGAATAGGATGCAATCTCGCCTCTCCGCACTTTCCTCTTGTGGAAATGGGCGGGGAGGCGAGTCTGCGACCGCTGAAAACGCACATCCCCACGGCAAACATCGAAAACCACCTCTGATGAAAGCGTGCCGGGGATGAGGTTTTGGCGGCCGGCGTGGTAAAGTAGCAACAATTCTTCTTGCTACTGGATGAATACCATGCCAACGATAAATCTTGTAACCGAAATTCCTGGCCCGAATAGCAAAGCTCTGGTCGCGCGCCGCGAAGCCGCCAGCCCGCGCGGCGCGGCCAAGCTGACGCCGATCGCCGTTGCGAAGGCGCATGGCGCTGCAGTGACGGATGTCGATGGCAACACCCTGCTCGACTTCGCGGGTGGCATTGGCGTGCTGGCAGTCGGTCACACGCCGGAGCCGGTCGTCAACGCCATTCACCGTCAGGCCGACGACCTGATCCATATGTGCGCTATCGTGGCCACGTACGAGCCGTATGTGCGCGTGGCCGAGCTGCTCAACGAAGTGACGCCGGGGAACCATGCGAAAAAGACGGTTCTGCTGAACAGCGGCGCGGAAGCGCTGGAGACGGCGGTCAAGATTGCCCGCGCCTATACCGGGCGTCCGGCGATCATCGTCTTTGAAGGCGCGTATCATGGGCGTACCAACCTGACGCTGGCGATGACGAGCAAGTACGGGCTGTTCAAAAAAGGCTTTGGCCCGTTCGCGCCCGAAATCTACCGCCTGCCGTTCCCGAATCTCTATCGCCGCCCGGCGGGCATGAGCGAAGAAGCGTTTATCGACGATGCGGTTAACCGCCTCGAAAACGCGCTGATCGCGCAGGTTGACCCCAGCGCGGTGGCGGCGATTGTCATTGAGCCGGTACAAGGCGAAGGCGGCTTTGTGCCAGCGCCCGCGCGTTTCCTGCAGCGTATCCGCGAGCTGTGCGACGAGCACGGGATCGTCATGGTCGCGGACGAGGTGCAGACCGGCTTTGGACGCACCGGACGCCTGTTTGCCGTCGAGCATTACGGCATCGTGCCCGATCTGATCGCCAGCGCCAAGTCGCTCGCGGCGGGGATGCCGCTTTCCGCTGTGACAGGGCGCGCCGAGATCATGGACGGGCCGCATCCCGGCGGGCTGGGCGGCACGTACAGCGGCAATCCGGTTGCCTGCGCTGCCGCCATCGAAGCGATTGAGATGATCCGCCAGCCCGAATTTCTGCGCCGCGCCTGTGAGATTGGCGACCGCATTCACCAGCATCTGCTCAACCTCAAGGCCGAAAGCACGCTGATCGGCGATGTGCGCGGGCTAGGGCCGATGCAGGTGATGGAACTGGTGACCGACCGCGAAGCCAAAACTCCGGCCATGCAGGAAACGTTGCAGGTGACGCTTGAGGCGCTCAAACGCGGGCTGATCGTCATTCGCGCTGGCCTCTACAGCAATTGCATCCGCTTCATGCCGCCGCTCAACCTGACCGACGACGAACTGGACGAAGGCATGGCGGTCGTCGCTGAAGCAGTCCGCGCGGTCGAAGCAGCGCGTTAGGACGGTACAAATGCTGCTGTTCACGAACGGCATTATTCGCACGATGGATCCCGCCGCTCCCGTCGTCGAGGCGGTGCTGGTAGGCGATGACGGCAGGATTGCGGCGACAGGCCGGGCTGCCGACCTCGATAAACCGGGAGTGCGTCGCGTTGACCTTGGCGGCGCGACGCTGCTGCCCGGTTTCAACGACGCGCATGTCCACATCTGGAAACTCGGCTTGTTGCTGACAGTGCAGGTGGACGCGCGTTCTGCCGTTGCGCCCGACATCGATACGATCGTTGCGCGATTTCGGGAGAGAGCGGCGACCCTGCCGCCGGGGACGTGGATCACAGGGCGTGGCTACAACGAAACGGCCTTGCCCGAACGGCGACACCTTACCCGCGCCGACCTCGACGCTGCCAGCACGGAGCATCCTATCGCGCTGACGCGCACCTGCGGCCATATGATCGTCGCCAACAGCAAGGCGCTCGAACTGGCGGGGATTACGGCGCAGACGCCGAACCCGCCCGGCGGCGTCATCGTGCGCGACGAGGCTGGCGAACCGACCGGGCTGCTGCAGGAAACGGCGATGGGCCTGCTGAACCGCGCCATGCCGGAGATTGACGACGCGACGATGGCGGACGCCATTCGCGCGACCATGCGCCACCAGCTTGCGCTCGGCATCACCAGCGCGACCGACCCGCTGCTAACCCCTTCGATTCTGTCCGTTTACCGCGATCTGGAAGCGCGCGGAGAGCTGATTGTGCGGGTGAACGGCCTGCCGATCCGTCGCCCCGATGGCGGTACGGAAACCTTGCCGTTGCCCGAACGTTTCGTCAGCGATACGTTGCGGATCGACTGTGTGAAATTCTTCGCCGACGGCGGGCTGAGCGGGGCGACCGCTGCCCTGAGCGAGCCGTACAAGGTGACGGGTGACTGCGGCGTGCTACGCTTTGACACCGATGAGCTGACACAACTGATGTGGGAGGCGCACGACGCCGGGTTTCGCATTGCGACCCACGCGATAGGCGATGTCGCGCTCGATCAGGTGATCGGCGTTTACGAAGCGTTGCACCGCCGCAAGCCACAGCCGGGACTGCGCCATCGTATTGAACATCTTGGCCTGCCGAGCGCCGAGCATCTCCGACGCTGCAAGGCCTGTCTTTTATAACAATCCCAGAGCCCACGAACCCGACCAAAAACCGGAATGCCTCTTTCTT
>QGUR01000278.1 GCA_003242205.1 Chloroflexota bacterium
CCGTAGATGTTCGTTGGTCTGGGGCCGCAACCTAGTTCGAGTACCAGCTCCGCTTTGACCTGTTGCGTTACAAGAGCAGCCTGAAAACTTGTTGCGGTGGTTTGCAGCATGTCGGGAACCCTCCGCGTGCGTTGCTTCTGGCAAACTGGCGTCTCATTTCACGCTTGCTCACCATAGTAGAAGATCACGAGTGGCTTGTGTAAATCTGTTCGCCTATTTACATTTTTGGGAAACAGTATAGCATTGTGATCTACGCCCTAGAAGTGACACTTCTTGAGTGTTATCTGGGGTGGTACCGCTGCATCTGGACGATCGGTGCAAGCCGAGAGCAGTGGGGCAACCTGATGCATATCCTTATATTTCCTTCAATTTTTGCGACGCGCACCAACCGGTATCGCGGCAAAACGATTGAAGAGCAGGCTGTGGCGTTAAAGCGCCGTGGGCACCAGGTTGGGCTGTTAGTTCCCCCCAGTCGGGTGCGAACGCTGCATGGCCTGCGCGAGATACGGGACTACTGGCGTTGTCCGCCGAATGCGTTTGAGGTCACCCAGCGGTCGGGGTTGCCAACCTATCGGATTCACTGGTGGGGCTGGATAGGCTCAGGCTTCGTCGGTAGACGCCCTATGCTAGGGCGCGAAGCATTCGAGCGCTACTGTCAGGACAATGGGGTGCCGGATGTCCTGTATGGGCGTGGCATTCTCTACGGGGGGTATCTGGCTGCACACCTCAAACGGATAACGGGTATTCCGTTTGTGCAGATGGAAGAACACTCTGCCCCATTCCTGCGTGGTATTCTGTTTCCAGATCAGCGACGGACGATTGCGGAAACCCTCGCCGCCGCTGACTATGTCTTTACCATGTCTCCTGCTTTGGCGAAAGCACTCGCGCCTTTCGCTAAAGACAAGCCCATTCACGTGCTGCCAAACAGCATTGATACCGATTTTTTCTCACCGGGCGATCCGCCTCCGCCGGACGCGCCGTTCACGTTTGGTTTAATTGCTCGCCTTGACGCAAACAAAGCAGCGCACCTGCTTCTCGATGCCTTTGCTGCTGCGTTTGCAGGCACGTGCGTTCGTCTCAAAATTGCCGGCACCGGGCCGGAGCGGGAGAAACTGGAGCGAATCGTGCGTAATCTGGGAATTGACCGGCAGGTTGAGTTTCTTGGTTTCCTTCCAAGAAAGGGAATTCGCGATTTGCTACGCTGCTGCCACGCCGTCGTTTCCAGCAGCTATGTAGAAACCTTTGGCAACACGCTGGTTGAAGCCATGGCTTGTGGCAAGCCTGTGGTTTCTACGCGTTCCGGTGGCCCGAATTCAATTGTGACCGAAGAGGTTGGCATTCTTGTTCCCACCGGGGATTGCGAAGCGTTGAAGCGAGCGATGATTGCGATGGTCGAGAATTATTCAAAATATGACCCCGCCAGAATACGTGAGCTGTGTATGGCTCGTTTCGGCCCTGACGCCATCCTCGGCAAGCTCGAGTCGGTCTTTGCAAGTTTGCAACACGCCTGACAAATCGCCGCTCAGGTATTACACTATTTCTTCCCCTGTATCGAGATTTCGAGGTCGCTTTGACGCAGCGCTTACGGATCGCCATTGACATCACACACCCGGCGCATTTCCATTTTTTCAAAAATCCCATTGCCGAGTGGCGGCGGCGTGGCCATTTCGTCCTGATCCTGTCGCGAGATAAGGATCTGACACTGGCGCTCCTGCAAGAAGCGGGCTTCGACCACCATTGTCTGAGCAAGGCGGCGACGACTCGTGCCGGACTGGCGCTTGAACTTGTGCTCCATGGCGCGAGGCTGTGGCGATTGCTGGGCCAGCACCGGATACAGGTTGTTGCTGCCATTGGGGGAACGTTTATGGTTCATGCGGCTCGCTTGCGGCAAATTCCCGCGCTCGTATTTTACGACACGGAAAACGCCCGCCTGTCCAACCGCATAACCTACCCGCTGGCGACGAAAATTTATACGCCGCGCGCATATCGCGATTCGCTTGGGCCGAAACATATCCGCTATGACGGCTTTCACGAATCGGCCTACCTCCATCCCAATTACTTCACACCCGACCCGGCTAAACTGGCTGCTGAGAATCTGTCTCCCGGTGAACGCTTCACTTTTGTCCGGCTGATTGCGTGGAATAGCCATCACGACGTGGGTGATTACGGGGTAAGAGACATCAGACGCGTTATTCACCGGTTGGAACAATATGGTCGTGTTCTCATCAGTTCAGAAGCGCCGCTGCCCGACGATCTGAAGCGTTACGAATACCGAGGGAGGGCAGTCGATGTGCATCATGTGCTGGCGTTTGCCAGCCTGTGTTTTGGCGAAAGCGCTACAATGGCAAGTGAGAGCGCGCAGCTTGGCGTGCCTGCCATCTTTCTTTCGACCTCAAGCCGCGGTTACACCGACGACCTCGAGCGGTGCTACAAACTCGTATTCAATTTCAACCATGAGCGAGCGATTGAAGCGGATGCGCTGGATTGCGCGGCATCAATCCTTTCAATGCCGGATGCGCGCGCCGTTTTCTCTCAGCGACGCAAAAAGCTGTTAGGGGATCAGATCGACGTGGCGGCGTTCATCGTGGATGAAGTTGAACGCGCGGCCCTAGACAGAGGCAGACGCTAATGGAAGTGCGGGCAACGCCGATGGAGACTGCGCGGAACGTCACCCAAAGCACCGCTGACCTCTCGAATGTTTCCGTCATCATTCCGGTTTATAACGAGCGCGGTATTATCGGTGACGTTCTGGCCGAACTGCAGCAGTTTGAGTTTCACGAAATTATTGTTGTTGACGATGGTTCCAACGACGGCACGGCGGAGGAAGCGGAAGCCTTCAACGTGCGTGTCATTCGCCATCCATACAATATTGGCAATGGCGCTGCCGTAAAAACGGGTATACGCGAAGCGACAGGGGAGATCATCCTCCTGATGGATGGCGATGGTCAGCACTCTCCGGCGGATATCCCGCTACTGGTTTCCCAGCTTGCTAACTATGACATGGTTGTTGGAGCGCGCAGCGCGCAGTCGTCCGTTGCGCTTCATCGGCGCTTGGCCAATCGACTTTTCAGCGCCTATGCTTCGTATATTGTCGATCATCCGGTGAAAGATCTGACATCTGGCTTTCGCGCTTTCAAAGCCGATCAACTTCGCCGCTTTCTTTATCTTTTCCCGAACGGCTTTTCGTACCCAACCACGATTACGATTGCGATGTTCCGCTCGGGCTATCGCGTGCGCTATGTATCTGTCGTTTCCCGCGCTCGTCTCGGGCAGAGCAAGATTCGGCCGGTACGCGATGGCCTGCGCTTTTTGCTGACCATTACACGCATCGCCGTGTGTTTCGTGCCGATGAAAGTGTTTTTGCCGCTAAGTCTGTTATTTCTAAGCGCTGGCATCGGATACGGGGCTTATCTATTGATCTTTTTAAGACGCTTTAGCAACATGGCCGCGCTGCTGATTCTTATGGGCGTCCTGATTTTCCTGATTGGACTGGTCGCCGAACAACTGGCGCTTTTGCGATTGCAGCACTCTACGGAATAACAGCGTCGCATGAACCTGCTGACCCGGAACGGCATACAGCAAGGGCTTCGTATCCCTTCGGGAGCACTCTATGCGGCTGTCGTGCTGGTGTCGGCATTCGTCATGTTGAGCCGTGCCTTACCGCTACAGGGCACGCCGTTTGCGCTGATCATCACGGTACTCGTGCTGTTTTATCTGCCGGGCATCCTTCTGGCGCGTTTCCTCGGCAAACTGGCGCTGGCGCATCCCGTCCAGCGCTTTTGCTGGGTGCTCGTCTCCGCCTTTGGAATCACAGCGTCACTTGGCGCATTGCTGCGGTTACTTCAGGTTCCGGTTTCCGGCTATATCCTGTGCCTGCATCTTCTGATGCTGTTCATGGCGCTTGCCCCGGTGAAACCGCCAGCCGCCGGGCCTTCATGGCGGCTCACGTTTGGCAATGCGCCGCTTTATCTCCTGCTGGCGGTTTCGTGCGTGGTTGTGCTGTATGTCGCGCTTGAACGCGGTCGGTTTCGTTTCGACGGTTACGAGGATCAAACGGTCTTTGCCGAACTCGCCGACTGGCTTTCTCATGAGCCGGCTGAACCAGGCATTCGTTCCCGACGGATTGGCGTGCTTACCGGGGATGCTCGCTGGGACATGGATGGCTGGACGTACACACACGCTGTATGGGTATGGGCGAGCGGCGTTCCCGCTGCCGAACTTATCTGGTTTAACCTGACGCCGTTATTCGTCTGGACAGTGCCGTTGGCGCTGTTTGGCATGGCCTATGAACTGACCCGACGGGAGGACGCCGCCGCTTACGCGGTTGCATTGGCGGTTGCATTCGGCCTGATGACGATTGACGCTCTGGTGTATTACAAAACATGGCTGACGTTCGGGCAGTTTGCGCTCTTTCAGGTCAATACGCTCCGTACGATATCGACGGCGCTGGTCACGCCGCTGGCCTTGATCCCGGTCTTTGCCTATTTGCACCAGCCGGCGCGGCGTTACCTCCCGCTCATACTGCTCGCCGGAATAACTGTCGCGACGATGCACCCCCGCCAGGCCGTGATCTACCTGTATTCCGTAGCGGCAACGACGCTGCTGTGGTGGCTGGCGCGACCGGAGCGCAAACGGTTTGTCCGGGCTGCTGCTCTGGCTGCTGTGCTTGTTTTGGTGGCGTCAGTGCCACTTGTGCAGCGGCTCCAACGGCCTTCGGCAGGCGCGGAAACGGCGCGGCGGCTGGCAGAAGTCGCAGGCGCTACAGATAGAGATTTGGAGCCTCCGGTTCAGATGTCTGTAACTATCCCCCCTCCGGAAGCTGTCTCTGTTCCGCCGCCTGCTGTGGAAGATGCGGTTACGGAAACAACCGGGCAGGGAAATCCAAGAGGCGATCTACTGGCGCTTCGTTTGCCGGTGCTTGGCGACTCGTTCATCGTCGACCCGCGTACGGTCTTTTACCACCCGTTTGTGATCATCGGAGTGCTGGCCGGGCTACTTATTGTGGTGTATTGGCGGCGCGAATTGGCCGCGCAGTATGTGTTTGCTTCGACGGCTGTCACGCTCATCCTGCTGTTCGTGCCCGGCATCAGCGATGTTTTCATCCGTCTGGTCACCGCGTTGGTCGCGCCCAGTGTTGCTCTGGGCATGCCTGTTTCCCTGGCGCTGGCCTATGTGCTCGATCTTGGATTGCGGCGATTAGCTTCGCCGAGGCTTGTGCCTGCGTTTCGCCTGTTCTTTGTTTTGTTTGCAGTGGCTGTTTTTGCCCTGCTGTTGTTCGAACCGATCCCAATACCGGCAAGCGCAAAGGATCAGATCAGGGCATCCAACGCCATGCAGGCGTTGAGAGACATACAACCGGCAGATGAACTTCTTTTGCAGACACTCCGCGAAGTGCTGCCCGGCGATGAGCGCTCTGTGCTGATTACGCCCGATCATGTCGCCGGATACATCACCGAGAGCGTGCCATTTGCGTTTGTTACCGGCGGCCGCGAGAGTAGCAATCTCGCGGCAGAGGGTTCGCGGCGATTCGTCAATGAGACCAGCCCGCAGGCTCCCTGGCTCGACAGGCAGGATATCGAGTTCATACAGACGTGGGGTGTTACGCATGTTGTGCTCGAGATCGACAATACGCGACTGACGCAGCTTTTGCTGCAACCGGAGCGCTTTGAGCTTCAGGCTGCGGTTGGCGGTTACCGCGTATTTCGCGTTTTGCCCGGCATTGAACCAACAGGCGTCGATGCGCTGTTCGGTGACATGAACGCGCTGTATCAGGCGCAGGGGGCAAGTCGATGGGGTAGGCGCGGTTTCGCGCTGGAGTTGCCGGGCACGACCGAAGGATGGGCGGCCATTGCGGAGCGGTGGGGGCAACTGGGGGATACGCCCATCGCTCGCCTTGGCCTTGCCTTTACGGAAGTGATGCTGGGGGATGATACGCGCTCGCTGGAGTTATGGGCTGAACTGCATGAGCAGTATCCACAGCAGCCGGCTTTTCTTGAGGCGGTTGCCCTGACTGAAGCAATCCTCGGACGCCTCGAGCAGGGCGTGGCAATGCTGCTGTCTGCTCTCGATGCCGGGGAACCCGCGATGCGCGTGGC
>QGUR01000279.1 GCA_003242205.1 Chloroflexota bacterium
TGTCCAAGATTTCGTTGTGTGTTCCCCGATGGATACCACGGGGGCCGTCCCCAACGGCCTTTGCGGGGACGGGCCCATTAAAAATGTAGGTCAGTTCCATCTGGCGTTGGCGCAGCGCCGTCGTGATCGCGTCGGCAGCCTTACGCCGCAGGTCACGGTCGGCCTCGTACAGCAGTGCTATCACCTGAGACTGGTTCAACTGCCGGCCATCGACCTCAAAACGCGCCGCCCCTGCCAACTGGGTGAAGAACCGCGCCCAGGCGTTTTTGCCGGTCACGTTCTTCTCGACCAGCAACTGCTCCTCGACCTCGCTGAGCTGGTACGGCTTGTAGCGGCGTTCGGCTTCCAGCATATGGCGATATTTGCCGATCGCCGGGTCGTCGAGCACCTTCTGCGCTGCCTCATCGGGAACCTGATTCCACTCCAGTTCCATAAACAGGGTTTTCTGTTCGATTTCGGCGCTGAATTCGGTCAGCTTTTGCAGCAGCGCGCCATACTGTGGGTTGGTGGTGTCGGTGTAGAAGGTGAGCGCCGCGAACGACGTCAGACGTCCCAGCGCGTCGAGAAATGCCTCATATTCGCGCAGCGCCTGCGCCAGTTCCGCCGCGCTGAGTTGCGCGATACGCCCGCGATACTGCGCGACCCAGGCATCGACGCGTTCGGTGATGCTCTGCACATCCTGATTGATTTTCGGGTCATCGACGCCGGAATAGAGGATCGACAGATCCCAGATGACGTCTTCGGCTCCGGTTCGTTGTTCAACCACTTGCTCGGACATCGCTTCGCCAACCTTTCAAACAAATTTGAATGGTGCAATCGTACCAGAGGTGGCATGTCTGCACAATCGCTCGAATGATTGAACCACCGGACTGTGGAGAATGCCAGCCATCCCCTGTTACGTTAAGCGGGCAGGACTTGATGTTAATCGTTCGCTAGCTCGCTATATAATCGAACCATGCGACGCTGCCTCCTGCTTCTGTGCCTCATTCTGATTCTGCCTGCTGGCGCGCTGGCGCAGTCGGGCGAAACGCCGACGGCGATGGCCACCGACGGCCCGACCATGATCGGCCTGAGCTATGGCCTGACGGTGACGGGCGCGCTGGGCAACGCCACGCCGCAGACCGTCTACGCCTTCGACGGGCTGCGTGGCGAAGTCGTGCGGATCGGCCTGACGGTGACTTCCGGCGACCTCGATCCCATGCTGGCGGTTCTGGATAGCGCCGGGACGCCGCTTGCCCTGCTCGACGACCACGGCGGGCAGCGCACGCTGATGCTCGATTCGCTGCGTCTGCCACGTACCGACCGCTACGCCGTCGTGGTGGCGCGTTTTGGCTACGCGCTCGGCGTCACTTCGGGCAGCTATAACCTGTCGATCGACCGCGTTGGCGTCAGTTCGGCCAGCGGCAGCGCCTTGCGCTATGGCGACACGGTCATCAACGAGATCGACGACCAGACGCCGCAGCTATATTACAGCTTCCGCGCCAGCCGCGGCGATATCGTCAACATCCGCATGCAGCGCATTTCCGGGACGCTCGACGCCTATTTGCAGGTCGTCAACCGCAACGCGATCGTGATCGCCGATAACGACGAAGTGCCGGGCTCTGGCTCGCTGGACGCCGAAATCAGCGGGCTGGTCATCGAGGAGGACGGCACATACGTCATTATCGCCAGCCGTTTCGGGCAGGCTGCGGGCAACAGCCGGGGCGCGTTCTTTCTGACGCTGGAGGAAGCGGAGGACAGCGGTCTGGGCAATTCGATGGCCGCGCCGCTGCCGTTGCTCGAAGACTTGCCTGTCGAAGGCGAGATAACCCACGAGCGTTTTGCCCGGTATTACCGCTTCGAGGCCCAGGCCAACGATGTCGTCAGCGTCAGCATGCAGCGGCTGACGGGCGGGCTGGATGCGTTCCTCGTCATCGCCAACGAGGCGGGAACGGAACTGATCAGCAACGACGACACCGAGGGCAGCCAGAACGCTGCTATCGTCGACTTCCTGATCCCGTCCGACGGGACGTACTATGTCATCGCCACGCGCTACCTGCGCGGCGAGGGCCAGACTCAGGGCCGCTATCGCCTGACCTTCCAGCGCCAGCGTAACGTTTTTGAGGGCGTGGATGAAGGCATACGCTTCATTCCCTATGGCAGCACCATCACCGGCAACATCGACGATGAGACGCCAGCGGTGTTGTACGCCTTCTACGGGCAGCAGGGCGAAACGATCACCGCGGCCATGAATCGCGGCGATGGCGACCTCGATCCGGTGCTGGAAATCCTCGATGCGTCGCAGCGCGTGCTGGTGAGCAATGATGACAGCGACGGCAGCCAGAACGCCCGTATCGACCGCTATACGCTGCCCGCGACCGGCGTCTACTATATCCGCGCTACCCGTTACAGCGGCGAGGGGCGCGCCAGCACGCGCGGCAGCTATATTCTCGTGTTCGCCCGGTGGACGGAATAGGGATCAGGCAAAATCCTTCTCATCCAGCAGGGGAATCAGGTAGATCAGCGGCTCCTCATACGGATGCGCCCTGCGAATGGCCTCGCAGACCGCTTTCACCCGGTCGCGGTGGCAGATCGTTTCGATCCGGTATTCTTCGACTTCGTTGATCGTTTCGGTTTCGCCTACCGCCGGGTTGGCCTGTGCGCTCGGTTTGAAGCGCCCGGTCCCGGTGTTGCGAAACGTGCAGTGCGTGTACTCGCCGACTACGCCCGCACCGGCCTCGGCCATCGCGTCCAGCACGTCGTGAAGATGCTTCGCCGGAACGGTCACGACGATCTGAATCTGGTTGAAATTCATCAGTCGTTGCCTCCTTCTAAGCTAACCTGTGGGAAAAGTTTGGCGATATTCTAGCGCTCTGCGCCGCCGGTCGGAGGCGTCGGGGCGCGTCTTTCGGGTATCATAGAACAGGTGGCGGGCCGCCGACCGGCCTGCCGCGATTTCGACGGATGCCGGGGAATGTGCCGTGATCGATAATGCCCGTCTTGAAGAAATTCTGATGCGTCTGGCGCGCCGGTATGCCCGGCCGCTTGCCTTTCCGGGCTGGGAACGGCCGGGCGATTATACTGGCCGCCTGTCTGATCTGGCGACGGCGCTGGCTGAATATAACCTGCTCGTCATGGCTGCCGACCCGGGCAACGGTGCCGCTGCCGACGTTGCCAGCCGGATCACAGTCTGGGTGGAGGGATACGTGCGCCTGTACGATCTGCTGTGCGGGGCGCTGTTTCCATCGTTTGCCGGCAGACAGGCGTTCTATGCCGACGAGCGCCAGCCGCCGGTCATCGTGCTCAACGGCGAGGCGGCTCCCGTGCTGATGATGATGGCCGGATATGTCGCGCCGTTCATCGTTTCACGGCAGGGCGCGAACGTTTCGGACTTTGAGATTCGTGGTTTGATCGACCTCGTTCTCGATGAACTGGAAGCGCACGACCTGCCGCACGCCGAGTTGCGCCAACTTCGAGAAAGCGCCATGGCGCAACTGCGCCAGATGCTGGCGTCGCCGGTTCGCCAGCTTCATCTGACTGCGCCGGTGGCCGCGCTGGCGCGCAATTTCGATGTCGGCGCGACGCCGGTCGACCCGGCCCCGGTTCCCCAGAACGTGCCGGATGTGGCCCCCGCCCCGGCCCCGGCTCCCGGCGCGCTGCCGGAGATGCCGCCCGAGTTTCTGCCTGAGCAGGACCTGCTGGTTCATCCGGACGCCGGCGCGGCTGAGGAAAGCCGCCCGTTCGCCGCCAGCATCCCGATCTTTTTCGAGCCACAGCCGCGCCCGAAGCGCCGCCCGCCCGTGCCCGATCTGCCGGAAGACCTCAAGTAGCTGCGAACTGCCCTTCGCATATAATGAACTCTGTATAGCAACCTGCGAAATGTAAGGAGTGCAGGCCGTGCGCCGTTTCCTCACTTTCCTCGCGCCTTTCGCTGTCGCGGCGCTGTTGCCTTTGGCAGTGACGGCACAGAGCGGCCAGATTATCGTCACGCCGGTTGTCGTCTTCGAGACGCCCGCGTTTCCCACGCCCGAAGCGCAGCAGCTTGCGCCAACGGAAGCGCCCGCTCTGGTGAACGACGCGCTGCCGGTTCTCATCAGCGTGCGTAGCGACCTTGAACTGTTGGCCACCAGCGAGCTTGGCGCGGCGCGCCCTCCCGGCTGGAGCGGTAGTCTGGATATCAGCGATCCGCAGCTTGGCGTGCTGGCGCGGCTGGATCTGGAACTGCTGGCGGGGCAGTTGCTCGGCCCCGATGTCCGGCCCGCGGGCTGGTTTGGCGCGGTCGGCGGCACGCCCTTCACGGTCGCGCGCGACATTCGCCATGACCTCGAACTGCTGGCCGACGCCTTGATCGAGCCGGGCGTTCGCCCGCCGGGCTGGGCCGGCAGCGACCCGCTGATGCGTTGTAGCCGCGCGACGCAAAGCCTCGTTCGCTGGCTGGAGCGCAACGGCTATCTGCTTCAGGCCGATCCTTCCAGCCCTGCGTTTTGCGAGCAGGCGGAAATCGACGCCAGTCGCTTTGTTGAAACGACGCTGATCAGCACGCCAATCGTCCCCACGCCAGACGCGGTCGAGGCTGCCTCGGCGATGGCGGGCGTGGGTGGTACGGTGCGGGAGAACCTGCGCGGCGTTGCCGTCTTTGCCGACCGCAACGCCCGGCTGCGGCTTGGCGTGCTGCCGCGCGGCGTGCCATTCGCGGCGGTCGCCCGCAGCATGGCCCCATTTTCAAACATGATGCTGGTGCGCGGGGAAGGCTTTGAGGTTTTTATCGACTACACCTTCACCTCAGTGACGCGGGCCGACTTTGAAGCGCTGCCCGACGTCAACACGACCTTTCCGCAGATCACCTGTCAGGCGGCGTGGTGTGACTGAGCGCGTCCATGCGGAAGCCCGCGTGAAGGCTTAGTCCTGCGCGATCAGCCAGCGCACGGCTTCAGTCCGCATTTCGGGCGGAAAGAAGCGCAGGGTCTGGTGTTCGCTGCCGGGAAGCTGGCCCAGCAGATCGCCGGCCATACCGGTGGTGGCGGCATCGGGGTGAAGAATGGCGTTATGGCTGTAAAGCGGGTGATGACCGTGCGCCATCCACAGATCGCTGATGTGGGTCGCCAGCGCCAGCGGCGGCACGACTGTCCGGCGCGCGTCCGTCAGCGTCAGAATCGTGCGGAAGGAAGCCTCGAAATAGACATAGTTGAGTTTTTGACGCCATGCCTGAACGGCATCCAGCGAGCGCGTGGTCAGAATGAGGTGGTGGACGGCGTGGCCGATGAAGTCATAATCAAGCGGTGTGCCCGGCTGGCGCATCCCCTCTTGGGATGGATAGTGTTCTAACATCATGTAACCCTGCTTCGATTTAATGTATAATGTAATTTTAACGGGTTAGCTTAGCCGGGTATGAATGCGCCCGGCGGTTTACATGAACGCTGAATGATAAATCGAG
Organism: Chloroflexota bacterium; assembly: GCA_003242205.1. GTDB lineage: Bacteria > Chloroflexota > Anaerolineae > Aggregatilineales > Phototrophicaceae > ZC4RG36. The sequence goes on from QGUR01000279.1 coordinate 5,414, forward strand.
GCCAAATGTCACTGCCGGCGGGGTTTTCCGGCGTGGCATGGCCAAGTACAATACCCGACCGCCTGCCGGACGCATACACGACGCCGGGGCGACCGAGGTTTCCTGGAGCAAACGCGAATGACCGATAGCAAAACGTATCTGGTTACCGGCGGGGCCGGTTTTCTTGGCATCAATCTCGTGCGCTACCTGCTGGCGCGCGGGCATCGGGTGACGTCGCTCGATATCGCCGAGTTCGATTATCCTGAGCGCAGTCATGCTCAGGTCACGACCATCAAAGGCGACATTCGCGACCGGGCGGCGGTGGACCGCGCCATGCAGGGTGTGGATATCGTCGTTCACTGCGCGGCGGCGTTGCCGCTTTACAGCCGTGAAGACATTTTCTCGACCGACGTCGATGGCACGCGTAACGTGCTCGAGTCGGCTCAGCAGCATGGCGTCGAGCGTGTCATTCAGATTTCCTCGACGGCAGTCTACGGCGTGCCGGATCATCATCCGATTTACGAAACCGACAAACTGATCGGCGTTGGGCCCTATGGCGAGGCCAAGATTCTGGCCGAAAAGGTGTGCGAGGAATTTCGCGCGCAGGGTATGTGCGTGCCGATCATCCGCCCCAAGTCGTTCATCGGGCCGGAACGGCTTGGGGCGGATGATCGGCACGCACATACCC
>QGUR01000280.1 GCA_003242205.1 Chloroflexota bacterium
TCTTTTTGTCTACAAGCGCCGGGGTGATAAAGTCCACCGGGATAAGCCGTTTATGCACCGAGCCGGAGTCGTGCCGGTCGATCTCGACGCGGCCCGCGAGCGCGGGCTGCTGGTCGGATGCGCGCCGGATACTTTCCTCGGCGGCGGCCTGCAAACCTGCCGCAGGTTGATTGACGAAGGAGCGATCGGCACGCCGGTCGCCGCGACGGCCTTCATGGCCAGCCACGGCCCGGAATCCTGGCATCCAAACCCCGACTTTTTTTACAAGGTCGGCGGCGGCCCGATGCTGGATATGGGACCATACTACCTGACTGCGCTGATCAATTTCCTCGGCCCGGTCAAGCGTGTGACCGGTTCGGCGCGGGCGTCGTTCTCCGAGCGGATTGCGACCAGCCCGGAGCTTAACGGTCATCGCATCGAGGTCGAAGTAGCGACCCACGTCGCCGGCGTGCTCGACTTCCATCAGGGAGCGATTGCCACGCTTATCACCAGCTTTGACATCTGGTCGCATAATCTGCCACGCATCGAGATTTACGGTTCCGAGGGGACGCTCTCCGTGCCGGATCCGAACGCGTTTGGTGGGCCGGTGCGCTTGCGCCGCGCCCGCGAGGAGGAGCGCGAGATCCCGTTAATGTACGATGGGGAAGTGGAGCGCGGCATTGGCGTCGCCGACATGGCCTACGCGATCGTTTATGGCCGCCCGCATCGCGCGAGCGGGGAACTGGCCTATCACGTGCTTGACGTCATGCATGCCTTCGAGGATGCATCGCGTGAAGATCGTCACGTTTATCCGGAAACACGGGTTTCCCAACCGGAGCCGCTGCCCCTCAATCTGCCGCAGGGCACGCTGGACGCCAAGTGGGTTGGCGTATAAACAGCTTCAATAACCCGCCTCTCTCGCCTTGAAACGCAGGGACATGCCACGGCGTGTCCCTGCGGCTGGTCTTTGCCACGAATTCAGGGCAAAACCCCCGCCTTACATGCAGCCTGTTGCGCGCATTTGTGATTAAATCGTAGCCACTGGCATCCTGCGGGCGACACGCCTTATATGACGAAAGGCAAGGTTCGTGACGGACACAGAACATTACGACGCGCTCATTATCGGCGCTGGTCAGGCAGGGGGGCCGCTTTCGGTAGCGCTGGCCAATGCGGGTATGCGAACTGCTCTGGTGGAGCGCGAACACGTTGGCGGCACGTGCATCAACACAGGCTGCACGCCGACAAAAACGATGATCGCCAGCGCGCGGGCAGCTTATGTTGCCCGGCATGCGGATCGTTATGGCGTGCAGACCGGCGAGGTTCGTGTGGACCTGAGCCGCGTGGTCGAGCGCAAGCGGGAGGTGGTTGAGCGATTTCGTTCTGGCAGCGAGCGCCGGATTCGCAAGTCTGAGAACACCGATCTGTATGAGGGCGAGGCGTCGTTTGAATCGCCGGAGCAGGTCGTGATCCGGCTCAATGATGGGCGGGAAAAGCGCATTCGCGCCGGCAAAATCTTCATCAATACCGGCGGGCGGCCCGCCGTGCCGCCGCTTGCCGGGCTGAGCGACGTTCCGTTCCTGAATTCGACGACCATCATGGACCTGACCGAGCTGCCTGAGCACCTGCTCATTCTGGGAGGCGGCTATATCGCCGTGGAGTTCGGCCAGATGTTTTGCCGCTTCGGCAGCGCGGTGACCATTGTCCAGCGCGGCCCGTACCTGCTCAACCGCGAAGATCCCGACGTCGCCGATGCCATTGCCGACATTCTGCGCGAAGACGGCATCGACATTGTGCTCAATGCCGAGGCCGAAGCCGTCGCGCAGTCAGATGGAAGAATTTATCTCACGGTGAACAGCCCTGATGGCAGGCAGACGCTTGCCGGCTCGCACCTGCTCGTCGCCGTCGGGCGCGTACCGAACACGGAACGGCTTAATCTGGCCGCCGCCGGCGTCGAAACCGACGAGCGGGGCTATATCCGCGTCAACGACCGGCTGGAAACCTCTCAACCCGGCATTTACGCCCTCGGCGATGTCAACGGCGGCCCGGCGCTGACGCACGTTTCGTATGACGATTTCCGCATCATCCGCGCGAATCTGCTGGAAAACGGCAGCCGGTCGCGGAATGACCGGTTGGTTCCCTATACCGTTTTCATCGACCCGCAGCTTGGGCGTGTTGGCCTGACGGAAACCGAGGCTAAAAAGCAGGGCAGGCGCTACCGGGTTGCCAGAATGCCGATGAAGAATGTCGCGCGGGCGGATGAAATCGGCGAGACGCGCGGCTTCATGAAAGTTTTGGTCGATGACGAGACGGGTGAACTCCTCGGCGCTGCCGTGTTGGGCATCGAAGGCGGCGAGTTGATGTCCATGCTGGAGATCGCCATGCTGGGGCGCGTTCCCTATCACACGTTGCGCGACGCCGTTTTCGCCCATCCGACGCTGGCCGAGGCGTTCAATAATCTCTTTGCCCGGCTGGAATGAATGGGTTACAGGGCGGGCGTCGCTCCGCTATTGCCTTCGGGAACCGGCAGCGGAACCGGTAGCCTGCCCCGCGGCGTAGCCTGACCGGCGAGCGCAGAGACCGCCGCATCGAGCGACGGCGCGCTGTCCCCCAGCGTGCACAGGACGGCGTCGGCCTCGCGCAGCAGTCCGGCATCGTAAGGGTTTCGCAGGCAGATCAGGATCGTCGGGCGGCCCAGACCGAGCAGTTCTTTCGCCAACCGGAGTTGTTCCGGTAGCAGGTGGGCGTTGCGCGTCGCGACGATCAGCAAGCCGGCCCGCTTAGCCTTGTCGCGCGCCGCCTGCCTCTGTAAGGCGCTGATTTCGTCCGGCGGCAGCGCCAGCGCGTCCACGTCGGGCGCAATGGTTCGCAGCCGCGCCGCAAAACTCGACTGGCCCGTCTGTTCGAGAACCTCGCTGTCCAGATAGGAAGTGAACTCGATCAACGTCAGCCCTTCTTTGCCGGGCGGCAGCGGAAAGACACCGCGACCGCGCTTGAGCAGCACCAGACCAGTTTCGGCGGCCTCACGCGCTGTTTTCAGGTGCGATGGCTGGCGAATGAGATCGAGCTGAGGTTTTTCCGGCACGACGGCACGCGCTTTTAGACGCTGGATGCGTTCGACCGCAGCGTCAATGCGTTCCAGCGGCAGCCGGCCCGATCGCGCCGCGTCGAGGAGCGCGTCGTACACCGCCATCTGTGTCGCGGGCGTGTGCGACACCAGAATGATGTCCTCGCCCGCCAGAGCAGCCAGAACCGCCGCCTCGCCCGGTCCGTAGTGGCTGGCAATCGCCTTCATTTCCATGCAGTCGGTACACACGACGCCCTGAAACCCGATCTCGTCGCGCAGCAATCCCTGAATGATGGGGCGCGATAACGTCGCCGGGTGTTCGGGATCGAGCGCCGGGAATTTCACATGGCTCACCATGACCACGTCCACGCCGGCTTCGACCACTCCTCGAAACGCTTTCAGGTCGTTCTCCCACAGGTAATCGAGCGGCCCATCGATGACGGCCAGCGCCAGATGGGTATCCACCGGGGTATTGCCGAGGCCGGGGAAATGCTTGGCCGTTGCGACGACGCCACCGCGCTGGAAGCCGCGAACCTGTGCAATGGCAACTTCGCGTACCTGTTCCGGGTCTGCACCGGGAGAGCGCGTGCCAACCGATGGATTCTCGATGCTGTAAGTGACATCAACCACCGGAGCCAGATTCCAGTTGATGCCGAGCGCCCGCATTTCGGCTGCCAGCACGGCGGACATGCGCTCGGCCAGTTCGGTCGATCCCGACGCGCTCAGGGCCATCGCGCCGGGGCTTTCGGTGAAGCCGTCGCGCAGGCGAGCGACCATGCCGCCTTCCTGATCAATACAAATGAGCAGTGGGTATTTGGCCGCCGCGTGGCAGGCATAGGTCAGGCGGGCGACCTGTTCAGGCGAAACCACATTGCGGGCGAACAGGATAACCGTGCCGATCCGACCTTCCGCCAGCCATTCGAGCAGATAGTCAGGCGGTTCTGTGCCTGCAAAACCTACGCCGATCATCTGCCCGATTTTGTCTTCCAGCGACATGGTCATGGCACGCTCTCCTTTGCGTTCGATCCTTCGGAAGATGATACCGCATCCTCGTCGCGCAAAAGCGTTCGGGCCTGTCGCCGGCGGCGCAGTATAATGGCAGGGTAGACGTTGTCGTTTCCGGCAGAGGAGCCAGAACGGCGCATGCACCGCACCATACTGCATCTGGATCTGGATGCCTTCTTCTGCGCGGTTGAGGAACAGCGCAACCCGGCGTTGCGCGGCAAGCCGTTTGCCGTGGGCGGGCGACCGGACAGCCGCGGCGTGGTGTCGTCCTGTTCGTATCCCGCGCGTCGTTTCGGCATTCACTCGGCGATGCCGATGGCGCGCGCGATCCGGCTTTGCCCCGATCTCATCATCATTGAACCGCATTTTGGCGAATACCGGCGCGCGTCTCGCGAAGTGATGGCGCGGCTGGGCGCGCTGACGCCGCTGGTCGAACAGATTTCGATTGACGAGGCTTTTCTCGATGTCACCGGCCTGCCGGGTACGCCGCTGGCCATCGCTCAGGGTTTGCAGGCGACGATCCGTGATGAGCTTGGCCTGCCGTGTTCGTTCGGCGTGGCGACCAACAAGCTGGTGGCGAAAATCGCCAACAACGTCGGCAAGGCCAGCGCCAAGGGCGACGGCCCGCCGAATGCCATTCAGGTGGTTCCGCCGGGAGAAGAAGCCGCGTTTCTCGCGCCGCTGCCGATTGAGGAATTGTGGGGCGTTGGGCCAAAGACCGCCGCGCGTTTGCGCCAGCTTGGCGTCCAGACGATCGGCGACCTTGCCCGGTGGCCCGAACGCGAACTGGCGCGCATGTTCGGCAAGCATGGCGCGGACCTTGCCCGGCGCGCGCGCGGCATCGACGAGCGTCCGGTGGAGACCGAGCACGAAACCAAGTCGGTCAGCAAGGAGATCACGTTTGCGCGCGACGTGGCCGACGGAGATACGCTCCGGCAGACGCTCGGTTCGCTGGTCGAAGGCGTGGGCTGGCGTCTGCGCCGCAGCGGTTTGAGCGGCAACACCGTGAAGATCAAGCTGCGCTGGTCGGATTTCACGACGGTGACGCGCCAGATGACGCTGCCGCAGGCCATTGATCAGGACACCGAAATTCTGGAGGCGGCGCTCCAGCTTTTTGAGCAAACGTGGCCGCGCGGGCGTCCTGTGCGTCTGATCGGCGTGGGCGTCAGCGGGCTTGAGGAAGCAGGGCGGCAGCTTGGCCTCTGGGAGACCGAGCGCAACAGCCAGAGCCGCAGGCTCCAGTTGACGCTGGATGAACTGCGCGACCGCTTTGGCGAGGGTGTCATCCGGCGTGGCGTGAACCTCAAGCCGCGCCGGCACTAGTCGATTCCGTGATAGAATCCCCGCCGCTGTCTGTAAAGCAGAGCCGGTGGAAACGCGCCGCGCTCATGCTCTGGAGGCCAAACCACACATGCGCCTACGCTGCGCGCACCTGTTGCTGTTATTGCTGATGATCGCGCCGCCGGCCCGCGCCGAAGGGCCGGCGACGCTGACCGTGTTCGCCGCCGCTTCGCTGACCGATGCATTTGAGGCCGTCGCTCCCGCCTTCGAGGAAACGTATCCCGGCGTTGATGTCGTATTCAGCTTTGGCGGCTCGTCTACGCTGGCGGCGCAGATTCTGGAGGGCGCGCCCGCCGATGTGTTCGCCAGCGCCAATTTTGAGCAGATGCAGCGCTTGGCCGATGCCGGTATGCTGGCGGGGCAGGTCGAGATTTTCGCGCATAATCGTCTTGTGTTGATTGCGCCGCATGATAACCCTGCGGGTATTGAAACGGTGGACGATCTGGCGCGCGACAATCTCAAGCTGGTTCTCGCCGCGCCCGCCGTGCCGGTACGTGTATACACCGAGCAGATGCTCGAAGCCGCCGCGGCTCAACCGGAGTTCGGCGATGATTTTTATGCGCGGGTGCTGGCGAATGTCGTCTCGGAAGAGGAGAACGTGCGCCGTGTCGGGCCAAAAGTCGCGCTGGGTGAAGGGAAGGCCGGTATCGTCAACGGTCCCGACGGAACCGCCATTCCCC
>QGUR01000281.1 GCA_003242205.1 Chloroflexota bacterium
CCCATGGGGCCAAGACTAAAGCGCTTCGACAATATCTGAGAAAACGTTGCCGATCACCGGCCCGAGCAGAGCAAGGATCACGATCACGACGACCGCGACCAGGACGAGGATCAGCGCATATTCGACCAGGCCCTGACCCTCTTCACGAGGCATGTACAGCATGATAAGCCCTCCAGATAATGGATAATGCCGGATAAAAGATAACCGACATTTACATCCTATCATAAAGCCTTGAGGCGACAAGGTATAAAGCATAGAGATTTTGTGAAAAACGTAAAGATTTTTACGCAACCACTATCCGTCGCGATTTACTCATCCGGCACGTTATCCAGATGGGAGCGCAACGCTTCGAGACGCGATATCAACGGTTCCACCTGCAACGCTTCAGTGCGGGTTAACTGCAAGACGAAATAGCGGTCGTTGAGGTTGGTTGCGTGCAGCGCGAGCAGATTCTGGCTGGATTCGTGTCTTAGCAGATACGGGTATTCTTCGGCGGCATGGTAGCGAATTGTCGCCAGGATGGTTTCCATGCTGATGTCGCGGTGATCAATGTGGAGAAGCAAAGCCCGTCGTCGCGCTTCGTCAATGCCCACAGCGTTCGCAGCCACAATGACGTCGCGCACCAGGTCGCGTGTTTGCCGCGCCCATGCGCTGAGGCGTGGGTAGGGGCCGCGACTGGCAGCGGTCATCGCCCGGCGTAACTGGGAAAAGAAACGCGGCGAATAACGATAGATCATCCGCTCATCTCCTGCGATGCGCGCGCCGGAAAAACTCGAAAGCCGCGCCAGCCAGAATAGCGATTTGTACCGCCAGTGCAATGACCAGCCAAGGCGACATACCGCGCCGCGTGATCGTAACACCGGTACTCGCCGTTTGAGGAATCAAGGTTCCGGGCAGAGCGGCTACCTCCGTCGGCGCATGAAGCGATGGCGGAACAGCCATGGGTTCGACGGTCGATTCCTCATCAGCAAGCAGAATGCTTTCCGGCGGCGCGACAGCGGTGGCAATCTGGCGACTGACCTGTTCGGCGGTCGGCGTGACGGCCGCCAAAGCCACCGCCCTCGGCGTTGAGGTAGGCCTTGCAGTGGCAACGGGCGTCGGCGTCGCTACGACAGGGCTAGGCGTCAACGTGCCTCCCTTCGGCGGCACCAGGAAAATACTGCCCACTTCGAGGTCACGCACATCCGTCAGACCGTTGAGCTGCATCATATACTCAAGATCGTCCCACGTATAACCGTAAATCAGCGCGATGTCACCAAGTGTGTCGCCGGGCTGGACTTCGTGCATGATATTGCCGCGCGGGTCGATGCCGACAATGAAAGATGGCGGCTCAGGCGCGGGAGCCGGGGCAGCGCCACTGCTCGAGCCGCCAGAACTGCCTCCTGACGGCGGGGCAACATATGGAGCGGCCCCCCCCGGATTGCCAAAGACCATTACATAGGCGGTTCCCCAGCTACTTTGGGCCACGCCAACGCCGACTTCACGATAACGGCGATGGGCAAGCCCGGCGTAATGGCTACTGGAATTGATCCAGAAGTTCCAGGCCGCATCGACGGTCGCCCGCGTGCCGCCATAAATGTTCTCGCTGACTTCCGTTGATGGATACCCGGCATTCAGCGCGCGCGTTCGCGGCCCGGAACCATCGGGCCGGGTATGGCTGACGTTGCCCGTCTCGGCGATCCACTGCGCCTGCTGCTGCGCGGCCACCGTCAACGCGCTGCTGACCGAATAAGCGGGCAACCCAAGCGAAGCGCGCAGGTTGTTCACACGCGCGATGAGCTCGCCTGATTCACCCTGCGCCGTCACAGGCGTCTGAAACGACAGCGTTCCCAGTAAGACACAGACAAACAAGAGCCATTTTTGCATGGCCGGTATTCTATCACCACTGGCCGGGCTGTAAATGTACGGTTGCCCGGTGCTCGCTTCAATCCCAAAACTGGCGGGCGTAGGCCGTCACTTTAACAATCTTTAAGTGTTTTCCGTTTTTGTAAGTTGATTTTTCAACCTGCGCTGTACAATGCACAGCGACTCGATCGTCGTATCCGACAGCGGTGAGAAAGGCAAGGCATGAGCATTGGTAACGAAGCCCTTCAAGTAATTGTGGTCGTACTAATAAGCTATCTTTTAGGGTCGGTGCCAACAGCCTACTTGATCGGACGCCTCAATCGGGTCAACATCTTTGAAATCGGCAGCGGCAACATGGGCGGCACGAACGTCGCCCGCGCCCTCGGCTGTGGCTGGGGCATCGTCGTCTTTACGCTCGACGCCATCAAAGGCATCGCCGCAGTTCTCATTGCAACGCAACTCATGGACAACAAAACGGCAGCGTCCATCATCGCTGCCATCTGCGTCATCGTCGGTCACAACTGGTCGCTGTTCGCGTCGCTGCTTACAGGCGCAATCCGGGGCGGCAAGGGCGCGGCAACAGCGTTCGGCACCGCGCTGATGATTGCGCCGTTCCAGCTTATCGCCGGCATCTGCCTGATTGGCGCGCTGGTGATCGCCCTAACGCGCTACGTTTCGTTGGCCGTGCTGGTGATGCTGGCTGTCTCGACGTTGTGGATGGCCGTGCTGATCAGCCAGCATGCCATCGCGTCAGAGTACGGTTTCTACGTCCTCGCCGTTGCCGCGATCACACTGTGGCGTTTCCGGGGAAATATTCAGCGGTTGCTTGCCGGAACAGAGCGGCGTCTGGGCGAGCGCGTTTAAAGCTTTTCTTTAAACTGATCGCAAATCGAGGCTATATATTTCAGGTGTAACCTCTGCCGGTTACACCTGTTCTTTTTCTGCCTCAACAACCTGCGTTGCTTCTTCAAACGAGCGCCATGACAATCCCTGCCGTGCCAGATAATAGAAACCCAGCACGGTAATCGGCAGCCAGAGCGCGGCGTGCAGGGTGAGGGTATAACCGGCGGCCAGCTCAGGCCGCACTCCGAAAGCCTCCAGCACCATGATACCGGGACCATCGAACGTGCCAATGTAGCCCGGCGCGCCCGGCAGCGTCGTCGCCAGATTCACGACCGCCGTCATGAGCATCAGCACGAAGAAGCTAACTTCGAAGTCAAAGGCATGCATGACAAACCAGTACTTCGTGGTTTCGGTCAGCCAGATAAAAACTGACGTCACGAAGGTCATGCCCAGATCGCGCGGGCTTTGCAGGCTTTCCAGACCGTCCAGGAAATGGCCGGCCATGCGTAGCACAGGCTCCTGAAAACGCCGCGGCAGGGCGCGTTCGATCAGGCTTGTGTAGAAACGCCGGGCGGCTGCCGGACGGGTCGCCATCGCCATAAAAACGGCCAACGCGCCCAGAAAGGCGATGGTTCCCAGAATGATGATCGTGCGCAGCCATTCCTGTTCGATGCTGGCAAACGGCAGCGCCACGAAGACGAACAGCAGCATGACCAGACCGTCAAAAACGCGCTCGACGACGATGGTTGCCAGACTCGCCGTCACCGGAACCTGATCATTCCGTTTCAGCACATAGGCGCGGATGACTTCGCCCGCCCGAAACGGATAGACATTGTTGCCCATATAGCCGATGACGACGACCGGGAACAGGCGTCCAAGCGGTATGGCGCGAAGCGGTCGCAACAGATAGTGCCAACGCCATGTGCGGCCCCAGACGGCCAGAAAATACACGGCGACCGCGGGAACCAACCAGCCGTAATCCGCCGCGACGATCAGTTCCCAGACATGCGCAAGCTCGGCATTCTGCAGGCCAATGACCAGGAATACGACGCTGATCACAATGCCGACGGCCAGGAAGAGCCAGCGTTTCATCGAAATGGGGTAACTCCGTGATTGAGACCAGGCCGGACGGCTTTTGCTCCCGACCTCGATCGTATGATAGGTCTCGGTCAGCGCGGGCGCAATAGCGATTTACCCGCGCCCGGCGGCGGGCCTTTGAGCCGGTGATTGCCGATCGGGATTATAGGACCGGGATTCACACAGGCTGCGCCTGAGCGGGTGCGTCCCTGCCACTCAGAAACGTCTCGGGTTCGCGCTGGAACGCCCCCTTGCAGACCGGGCAGCAGAAGTAATAAACCTCGCCCTGATAAACGACCTGTCCATATGCCTGTTGCGGCCTGATGATCGCGCTGCATACCGGGTCACGTACGACGTCGTCAGGTTGTGGCGCTTCGGAGGCAATCGTCACTTTGATGCGCGTACCCTGTCCCGGCTGGCTGTCGATAACAAGGTTCCCCTTCAGATTGCTCACACGCTCCTGAATACCGAGCAGACCATAACGTCCGCGTTCGACCAGACGAGTGCGCTCTTCCGGTTCAAAACCGCGGCCATCATCGCGGATTTCAAGCTCGATGGCGTCTGGCCGGTACACTATCGCAATCTGCGCGGTGGCGGCTTCGCTGTGTCGCTGCGCGTTGCCAAGCGCTTCCTGCGCGATGCGAAACAGCGCCACCTCATGCGCTTCGGCCAGCCTGCGTTCTTCGCCGGTCACCTCCACCGTCGTGGGGATGCTAGCCCGCGCTGCCAGCATTCTCAGCGCCGCCACCAGTCCCAACTCATCCAGCGCGGGCGGCCGCAGGTCGGCAATCAGATTGCGAAGATTGGTCGAGGCCTCGATAGCCTGCTCGCGGATCGCTTTCAGCATCGACGCCGCCTGCTCCGGCTTTTGCGCGCTCCACGACTGCGCCATTTCGATTCCCTGACTGATGCTCACCAGCGTCTGGATGGTGTCATCGTGCAGTTCGCGAGCGATCCGCGCGCGCTCCGCTTCCTGAGCCGTAGTCATCGCCTCGGCGTAAACAGAGGACTGCTGCTGCGCGCGGCGAACATGCCCGGCCATCGCGACCATCGCCCGTCGCAGCGTCTCGATTTCCGGCACGCCGCCGCAGGGCTGTTCCAGCGCCTCAAGATCGCCGCCAGCCAGCCGGTCGGCCTGCCGCGCGAGGGCGCGCAATGGCCAGAGCACGCGGCGAACCAGCCACAGGTTGGCGACCGTCATCACGCCCAGCAGGAGCAGGCTGAGCCAGAATAGTTCGTTCATCGCGCCGCATCCTCTCCAAGCGCGATCAGGCCAAGGGTCAGGGCGGCGGTGACGGCTTCCGTGCGGGTCGTCACACCCAGTTTCTGATAGATGTTCTGCAAATGCCCCTGAACCGTACGGTCGGAAATGAACAACGCTCTACCGATCTGTTTATTCGTCAGCCCGCGCGCGGCCTGCGTCAGCACTTCGATCTCGCGGGCGGTCAGGTCCTCGACCAGCGCAGGCATGGCATCCAGCGCCCGAACAGCCTTGTCGAGCACGTTCTGATCGAAGGCCGTTTTGCCCTGCGCGACTTCCAGCAAGGCCCGGTACAACCCGGACAGCTCGGCAGTCTTGAGCACAAAGCCATCCGCGCCGGCATCGAGCAGCGCGTGAACGTACACCGGCTCATCATAGGCCGTGAGCACCAGTATCCGCACGTCGCTGTTCTCATGGCGGATACGGCGAGTCGCCTCCACCCCCGTAAGTTCGGGCATATGGACATCCATAATGACCACGTCAGGTTGGAGCGACCGCGCCATCTCGACGGCCTCGCGCCCGTTCGACGCCTCCCCCACAATCGTCACGCCCATCCCTTCCAGATAGAGGCGCGTTCCCTGGCGCACAATCCGGTGGTCTTCGGCAAGCAGGACACGCATGGCCGTCGCTTTTCTCTGCAAAATTCGGAATATCATCAGGATAGCAGAAGCAGGGGAAAGTGGAATACGCCAATTAGCGCATCACGCGCGAGCGTTCAGCAGTTAATCTTAATAAGCGGTAACTCAACATAAGGTAGAAACCATGGAGACAACGACTCTTTACGTTCCCAACATCGGCTGTGATGGCTGCGTGCGAACAATCAGGACCGAAGTCGGACAGCTTGCAGGCGTCGTGCGCGTGGAAGCGGACGCTACCAGCAAGCAGGTCACGGTCGAATGGACCGAGCCGGCGACGCTGGAGCAGATCGAAGCTCGTCTGGCCGAAATCGACTATCCGGCGGTGAGCGCGTAAGCGTGCTTCTGCGGCTCAACGGCCCTGTCTATCTACAGGGCCGTTTTCCATCCCA
>QGUR01000282.1 GCA_003242205.1 Chloroflexota bacterium
CCTACAGACTCAATGTCTGAGATCACCCCGGCTGCTGCGCCGGATGACACGGCGTTCCTCCAGCATTCATCCGGAAGCACGGGCCTGCAGAAAGGCGTTATGCTGTCGCACCGCGCGGTGCTGAACCAGATCGAAGCGTATTCCGGAGCGATAGGTCTTCGCGCGGATGATGTCGTTGTTAGCTGGCTGCCACTCTATCACGATATGGGGCTGATCGCCGGGTTCGTCATGCCGCTGACAGCCGGCGTACCGCTGGTGCTGATGTCGCCGTTCCACTGGGTACGCGATCCACAAATTCTGCTGCATGCCATCCACCGCTACCGGGGAACGCTGTGCTGGTTACCGAATTTCGCCTACAACTTTCTGGCAACGCGCGTGCGCGACTCTCAGATCGAAGGGCTGGACCTGTCATCATGGCGCGCGGCCATCAACTGTTCGGAACCGGTCGCTGCTGCCAGCCATCGCCAGTTCGTGCAGCGGTTCGCGCCGTATGGTTTTCAGGAAGCGGCGCTGAGCGTGTGTTACGCCATGGCGGAGAATACCTTTGCTGTTACCCAGACGCGCTTGCCCGGCCCGCCGCGAATCGATCGTATTGACGCCCGGATGTTGCGCGCGGCGCATCGCGCTGTGCCCGCGTCTCAGGACGGCGCAGCGCTGGAAGTGGTGTCATGCGGTCAGGCTATTGACGGATGCGAAGTGCGCGTTGTTCTGCCGGATGGCACGGACGCGCCGGAGCGTCAGATCGGCGAGATTGCGATTCGCAGCAATTCAATGCTGAGCGGATACTATCGCCAGCCGGAACTCACGGCCCAATCGCTGCGGGACGGCTGGTATTTTACGGGCGACTTAGGCTATCTTGCCGGTGGCGAGTTGTTTGTCACCGGACGCCGCAAGGATCTGATCATTGTCGGCGGTAAAAACATCTACCCGCAGGATATCGAAACCATCGTCAATGAGATCAGCGGCGTGCATCCGGGGCGGGTTGCCGCCTTCGGTGTCGCTAACGAGCGACTTGGCACCGAAGATATCGCCGTTGTGGCCGAAGTCGAGACGTCCGACCCGGACAGGTTAGGTGAGATTGAGCGGCAAATCCGGACCTTCGTCGCTCAACGGCTCGATGTCACCGTGCGTTACGTGCGGCTGACCGGGCTGAGGTGGCTGGTCAAGACCAGCAGCGGCAAAGTGTCGCGCTCGGCCACGCGCGAGAAATTTCTGGCGGATTTTTGCCAGTTCGTTCAGCAGTAACGTTGCCGGGTGGACAAGCGCGCCGGGTTGCAGCTATACCCGGCGCTGGAACGATTCGCTTTCTTTTAGGTGAAGTCTATTTGCGTGTGAAGACCTGACCATGGCCTGGATACGCCGGAAGTTGCTCACGCGCGAGAACCTGTTCGCGCTTGGCCTGTGCATCCTTATTCTGCTCATGATCGTCGTTACTGCCGACACCGCGCCGCGATGGATATATCAGGGCTTCTAACACTGCTCACCGAACGCCATCGCGTTGCGTCGCCTCTTTCCCCGCGTCCGGCGTTGCTCGCCTGCTGGTGGTTCGCAGGATGACGCTCGCGCATATCGCAGCATTCACGGGGCTGGCGCTGGTGTATGGCCTGTTGTTGCCTGCGCGGCTTCGCGGCTGGGCTGTGCTGGCAATCAGCGTTATCGCGGTCTACTGGTTGCAACCGGCGCTGCCGGTTCGCTATCTCGATTTCGCGCTGCCGACCGCCACGCTGCTGCTGACTACGTGCGTATGGTGGCTGACGCGGCCCGCAGGCCGCGGCGTCACGCGCGATGACGGCTGGACGCTCGCATTGATCGGTGCGATCGTTCTGGCCCTGGCGCTGACACGTAACTTGCGCGCCGATCTGCGGCTGACGGCGTCGCGGCCCCCCGACGCGCTGGTGGTTGCTGTCGTGCTCGCGCTGATAATGGCTGCGTTGTTGGTCGTCTGGCAGGCCCTACACCGGCTGTGGCCCGGCGCTGTGCTGATCGTCATGATGATTGCGCTGGTCGTGCTGTTCGTCGTGCAGAAGGCCGAACCGCTGGCCGTGGCGACCAGCGCACTGTTGCGGGCGCAAACAGGGCAGCAGACGAACCTGGCAGCGCTCACCGATTTGCAGTGGCTGGGCTTCTCGTATCTGGCGTTTCGGCTGCTGCATACGCTGCGCGATCGCCAGACCGGGCGTCTGCCGGCGCTTTCTCTGCGCGAATACACCGCTTATGCGCTCTTCTTTCCCGCGCTGACCGCCGGCCCGATTGATCGGGCGGAACGGTTTGTGGCCGACTATCAGGCGCTGTCGCAGGCGAGGGGCTTGTTGCCTTCGCGGCTGGTCATTGGCGGAACGCGCATTTCGATCGGGTTGCTGAAGAAATTTGTCCTCGCCGATAGTCTGGCTTTGTTTGCGCTCAACCCGACGAACGCTGCACAGACGTCCGACGCCGGCGCGTTGTGGGTTTTGCTCTATGCCTACGCCTGGCGGCTGTTTCTCGACTTCAGTGGTTATACCGATATTGCCATCGGGCTTGGCATCCTGTTCGGCGTTCGCCTGCCCGAAAACTTCGACCGGCCTTACCTGCGCCAGAACATCACGGCCTTCTGGCAAAGCTGGCATATGACGCTCAGCAACTGGGTGCGTTTCTACGTCTTTTCGCCGCTGTCGCGGGCGCTGCTCCAGCGCAGGCCACGGCCGTCGCCGCTGCTGGTGGTCTTCAGCGCGCAGGTCGTCACGATGCTGATCATCGGCTTGTGGCATGGCGTGACGCTGAATTTCGCCATCTGGGGGCTGTGGCATGGACTGGGCCTGTTCGCGCATAAAGTTTGGAGCGACCACACGCGCGTTCAGTACATGCGTCTGGCCGGGCGGCCACGTCTTCGTATGCTCTGGCACGTGGCCGGTGTGGTCATGACCTTCCATTTCGTCGCGCTGGGGTGGGTCTGGTTCGCGCTGCCGGATACACAGGCGGCGCTGGCGGTCTTCGCCCGGCTGTTTGGGATCGGGCGGTAACGATGTCCGGGTGGCGGTGGCTTGAAGGAGCGGAAGGCAGCTATAGCTGGTCGTTTGTTGGCCGGGTACTGGCCAAAGCTCTGGCGCTTTTTCTGCTCACCAATCTGGCGTTCGCGGCTATCGATCCATGGCCGCTGCTCGGACGAATCAGCCTGTACGGCCATCTTGCGCCGCTGCGCCCGCGTTTTCCGTATGGAGAACAGCCCGATCGTTCCTATAGCCTCAGCCTTTCCGATATGAACGCGTTGTTTGGGTCGCATGTCATCGCCCGCCCCAAAGCCGGTGATGAATATCGCGTCATTCTGATCGGCGATTCGTCTGTCTGGGGCTTTCTGCTCCGGCCAGACGAGACGCTGGCGGTGGCGCTCAACGATCTCGCCATGACTTCTGGGGATGGCCGGCAGATTCGGGCCTACAATCTAGGCTATCCCGAGATGTCGCTTTTCAAGGATTTGCTGCTGCTCGACCGGGCGCTGGCGCACGATCCCGACCTGATCGTCTGGCTGGTTACGCTGGAGTCGTTTGCGCCACAACGCCAGCTTGCGCCCGCTCTGGTGCGCGATAACGCGGACGCGGTTCGCCGGTTGGCCGCGCAGCACGCGCTCGACCTTGATCTGGACAATGCCGGGCTTGCTGAACCGGACCTGCTCGGTAGAACGATTGTCGGACGCCGGCGCGCGCTGGCCGACTGGCTGCGCTATCAGCTCTATGGGCTGGCGTGGGCCGCTACCGGCATCGACCAGATCTATCCGGACGAGATTGCACTGCGCGCCAGCGACCTGCAGGCGGATGAAAGCTGGCACGATTTTGACCGGCCTCGTGATTTCGCCGCCGGTGAGATTTCGTTTCCGGTGTTGGCTGCCGGAAACGAGCGGGCAGGCGCGACGCCACTTCTGGTTGTCAACGAGCCGATGTTCATCAGCGACGGCGCGAATAGCGATGTGCGCTATAACTTCTGGTATCCGCGCTGGGCCTATGACCGCTACCGCGAGTTGCTTCACGCCGAGGCGGCGAGCGCGGGATGGAATCTGGTCGATTTGTGGGATGCAATCGCCCCGCAGGAATTCACCGACAGCCCGGTTCATCTGACGCCGGAGGGAACCCGGCAACTGGCTGAGCTGCTTCAACCTGCCATCCGGCAACTGGCCGGTGAGGCATTCTGAGATGTCTCACCAACTTTTTCTCATACACGTATGGCCTAAATAATGCGACAATGGGGCTGTTACAGCGCTATGGAGAGTGAGCTAGGATGTCCATACGAATACTCATTGCCGACGATCACGCCGTTGTGCGTCAGGGCCTGCGTATGTTCCTCACTCTGGACAGCGATCTGGAGGTAGTCGGTGAAGCAGTGGATGGCCAGCAGGCGTTGCAGCTGGCCCGCGAGCTGCACCCGGATGTGGTGCTGATGGACCTGCTGATGCCGGTCATGGATGGCATTCAGGCCACCAGCACGCTCAAGCAGACCATGCCGGATATCGAGGTAATCGCGCTGACGAGCGTGCTGGAGGACAGTTCGGTTGTCTCGGCCATTCGCGCCGGAGCGATTGGTTATCTGCTGAAGGATACCGAGGCCGATGAGCTGATCCGGGCGATCAAGGCCGCGGCTAACGGTCAGGTGCAGTTATCGCCCAAGGCGGCTGCCCGCCTGATGCGCGAAGTGCGCGCGCCCGAAAGCCCCGAAGTGCTGACCGAACGCGAAACCGAGGTGCTGCGGTTGCTCGCGCAGGGGAAATCCAATAAGGAAATCGCGCATATCCTCACCATTAGCGAACCGACCGTCAAAACCCACGTCAGCAGCATTCTGGGCAAGTTGCATGTTTCCAGCCGGACGCAGGCCGCGCTGCACGCGGCACGCATCGGCCTGGTTGATAATCTGAACGCCTGAACCGGGCGGCGAGTGGTTGCGCTAGAGCGTGAGTGATTAACTCATGACAATAGATAAAGCGGCGACCCGCGCCGAGATCGACATCCTTTACGCGGCATCCAACAAACTGACGCAGGCTTCGACGCCTGCCGAGCAGCTTGATGCTGTCAGCGATTACGCCCGTGAGCAGGGGGCGAGTTCGTGCGTCTTGCTCTACATCGACAATGACGCATCGGGCCAACCGGAGTGGCTGACCGTCGTTGCCGAATGGACGGCTGAAGGCGCGGTCGCCATGGGGTTAGACCAGACTTTCTACATGCCGAGCTTTGCCTTCAATCAGGTCTGGCTATCGGCGCCGAACCGGCCAACGCTGGTTGAAGATGCGTTGTCGAGCGATCTCGTCGACCGCAGCAGCCGCGCCAATTACATGCGTTTCCGGGTGCGCGGCATGGCGATGCTCCCGCTGAATATCAAAGGGCGCTGGGTGGGCCTCATCATGTTCGCGTGGAGCGAGCCTCACGTCTTTGACGAGCGCGACCGCCGTATCTTCACCGCGTTGATCCAGCAGGCCGGGCCGGTCATCGACTCCATGCGTCTGTTCGAGCAGACCCAGAAACGCGCCGCCGAACTCGAAGCTGCCAAGCATGAGATCGACCTGTTGTACGCAGCGTCGAACCGGTTGACGCAATCGATGACGCCGGACGAATGGCTGGCCGCCGTGAGCGATTACGCGCTGGCCCACGGCGCGTCGACCGGCGTGCTTTTTTATGTCGAAACCGGTGAGGGCGGCGCTGGTGTTCCGGAGTCGCTGCTGGTGGCCGCAGAGTGGCGACGCGATGTGGCCGGCGAGAGCGCGGTTGGAAAACGCTTCGGCATTCCCGATTATGACGGCTTTATGCGTTGCTGGCTGTCGACGCCTGACCGTCCGACTCTGATCGAGGACGTGCTTTCACGCGATTACCGCGACCCGACGGTGCTGGAGGTCTGCCGGCACTATCAAATGCGCGCGACTGCTATCCTGCCGCTGAACAGTCAGGGGCGCTGGATCGGCTTGCTGATGTTTGCCTGGACTGCTCCTGTCCAGTTCGAAGCGCGTGACCGCCGCATTTACACAGCCTTGCAGCAACAGGCGACGCCGGTGATCGACGCGGTACGTCTGTTTGAGGCGACCCGCGAACGCGCATACC
>QGUR01000542.1 GCA_003242205.1 Chloroflexota bacterium
GCGTGATGGCGGGCGAGGTCCGGCGCCCAGATCATATCAACCGCGACGCGCCGCTCCCATTCCGTGCCGCCACCCCCCGTCGCCAGCGGGACCATACCCGTCAGGAAACCGCTGGGTCGGCGTCAATTGTGGCAGCAGACAAACCATATCATTACAATTAGCAAGAATGTGCCGGGCGGGAGACGGTGTCTAACGGCATCATCACACTCTATGACAGTCACCAAACGCACGCTGTTCATCCCACAACTACTCGTTCTCGTCACGCTTGTGCTGCTGACCTTACTCGACCTCAACCCGCAGGCGCTTGTGGCGCTGCTGTGCGCTGCGCTGATGGGCCTCTGGATTGCGGGCGCGTTCGTAGAGCCGTTTTCGCTTCTGCTGAGCGCGCTGGCCCTGGCGGGAACGACAAGCGTGCTGAGCCTACTCCACATCAGCGGTGTACCATTCTCGGTAAATGGGCTGCTTGTCGCAGGGATCGGTGGCGCATGCGGGCTGGCGGTCCTGCTTCACTACCGGCACCTGTTTCGTACTCTTGCCCAGCTTCGCCGCTGGCTGCTGGAGAGCGCGCCCCTGTCGCTGCTTCTGGTGTGGGCGCTGATTCGCACGCCCGGCGCGCCCAGCCTCAGCGACGCCATTTCGGACATCCTGATCTGGGGTGCATTACTGTTGGTATATGTGCTGGCACGGGCCTATTGGGTCGAGCACCCGGACATGCTTCCCGTGGGAACGCGTGCGTTTCTCTACGTCGGGTTCCTGACGCTCGGGATGATCGTAGTGGATTCGCTGCTGGGCAACGTCTTTTTTAATGAGTCCGATCCACGATTGACACCGGGACTGCACACGACCGCCGGTGCGCGCACAATTCCTGCGTTTTTCGGTCTGGCGTTGGTCCCTGTTCTGGCTTACTTGCGATTCGAGCACGCAGCGCCACGTACAAATCGCAGGCTGTTAGCGGGGCTGGCTGTTGTTCTGGCGATGTGGGTTTATTTCTCGCTCGGGCGGGCAGCGCTGCTTGGCGCGGCGGGAGTAGTCATTCCGCTGATACTGTTTGCGCCGCGCGCACTATGGAAAGCGGTTATCCTCGTCGCGGTCGGCGTTGGTCTCACGGCGGCTCTAATTCAGAGTCCGCTCTATCCGCGTGAGAAACTCGGCACGATCCAGGATGCGATCTCCATCGAGGAAGAGATCTCAGCCTCTGAGTCGGGCGAAGAAGCGCCATCCCGACCCCGTACGCGCCCGCGTGTCACCGTCAACGAGGGGATGTTGCAAGGTATCACCTTTGGCCGGACTGCCGTATGGAAATACCTCGTCGAGCGGGCGATTAACGAGGCTCCCCTGACCGGATTCGGCACCGGCGCAGCGCGTGATCGCTCGGCGGACATCATCCCATCCTGGGATAACCCGCACAACGACTTCATACGCGTCTTTTTTGACCAGGGCGCAATCGGCCTGCTGATTCTCGTCCTGAGTTGGGCTGTTCTCTTGCTGCTCTGCTGGCAGAACTGGCTGCGCCTCGGCCCCGGCACGCATGCCGCAGCCTATAACTTTGCGGCGCTCACCGCAGGCGGATACATCCTGCTCAACTTCCTGACCGATAACTTCATTGTCTACTTCTTCATCATGGCGCCGTTTTGGTTGCTGACAGCAACGGAATCCGCCGCAACCGTCCATGTTGAAGTTCTTGAAGGGACGGAGCTCCCTGCAAC
>QGUR01000283.1 GCA_003242205.1 Chloroflexota bacterium
CCGTCAACCCCCTCCCTTTCTCCGTTTTCTATAAAGAGTAAATGGGAATTGACGATCTGTTCAACCGGCAGCAATACCAGCTCGCCATCGCGCCAGACACGCGCGGCCTTAACCTGCATGGCCGCCAGTTGGTCGAGCTTGCGCTTGGCGACGATTTCCTGAATCATGCCGAGCAGCGAGTTGGTGACGACGCTGAACCCGGCGAAAAAGACGGTTGCGTAATCTTCAAAAGCCAGAACGACGATCAGAAGGGTGAAGAGGACGATGTTGAAGAGATTGAGCAGGTTATCGCGCACGATGTCCCAGTAGCTGCGCCCAACCTTGGGCTTGTAGGCGTTGGTTTCGCCACGCGCTACCCGCGCCTGTACTTCTGCACTGCTCAGCCCTGGGTATCCCGGAGGATTCGATGTCAAATCTGCTCTCCTGATCTGTCCGGAAATCCGCGTAATTTTACCCTATAACGAGTTAGCAGGCCTAAAACTTAAGGTGGCGCTGCCTCGCCTTAATATTGCGCCAGCGTACTTTTACGTACTTCTAACACGACGGTCTTGACGCTCGAAAGGGTAATGCTATAATGCAAAGTAGCTTGGCTCCGTAGCTCAATTGGCAGAGCAGTTGACTCTTAATCAATCGGTTGGAGGTTCGAGTCCTCCCGGAGTCACCACAAATCTACGAAAACGGCGTTGCAAAGTTGCAGCGCCGTTTTTTTGTTGTCGTTCAGGCGCGGTCACAGCCTCATGAAACCGGACAAGCCGCCGCGCTTCCGCTAACTCGCCCCCGAAACGGCAACTCCGGCGGTATGCGCGCCGGGGATGCCCTCCAGCGTCAGCCGCGTGCACATCGCCGCCATTTCCTCCGGCGTGTAGGGCATACCCGCTTCCAGCCACCAGAGCACCATGTTCAGCTTCATCGTGGCGGCAAACGCGGCCACGACCTCGACCGGCATCCCGAAGTCGATCTCCTCCCCACGCTGGCTCAGATCCTCGATGAACTTTTTCGTCAGATATTCCCGCACGTAGCGGGTGATCGTCGCCGAGCCATAGCCACCGAGAATCGACAGGTAGAGCCGCGAATTAGCCTGCGCGTGCTGGAAAATGGCCAGATTGATGGCGTACTGGTTGCAGTCGACCAGTGGCGTGCCGACCTCGTCAATTTCACACACCAGCTCGTCGAACATGGCGCGCAGGATCGAAATCAGCAGTTCTTCCTTGTCGCGGTAATGCAGGTAGAACGTGGCCCGGCGCAGTCCTGCCCGCTCCGTAATGTCGCTGATGGTAATGGCATCGTAGCCCCTCTCCAGAATCAGGCTGACGAGCGCGTCGCGCAGCATCTGGCGCGTACGAATCACGCGAGGATCACTCTCCCGGGGCATAACACCTTCCTGTTCTTGCAACCATCTTTTTTGACACACTGTCGACTATGGTACATGCTGATCAAGTTCGTGCTTGACCGCCATCCTGACAACTCATTATCCTGTTTTTGCGTACAGAACGTCAACAAAGTGACGCAGTGTCCGCTAAGTCAGACGTGAGGCAGCTATGACGCTTGCAAAACCTTTGCCCGCAAATCAGGTCCCCGGCCCCAAAAGCCATCCGATCTTCGGCAATCTGGGCGACTACCGGAAAGACACGCTCAATTTTGAACGGCGCATGGCGCAGACCTATGGCGACGTGGTTCATCTGCGCTTTGTCGAACGCCACGGTTATCTGATCTCCCATCCCGATGACATTCACAAGGTACTGGTACAGGAGGCTGACAAGTTCCAGAAAGCACCGATCTATCGCGTGCTGTTGACGCGCTTCCTCGGCAACGGCCTGCTGACCAGCGAAGGCGAATTCTGGAAACGACAGCGCAAACTGGCGCAGCCAGCGTTCCACGCCAAACGCATTCAGGCCTATGCCGAAACGATGGTCGGCTACACGTACCGCCTGCTCGATACGTGGTCAGAGGGTCAGGTACGCGACGTCAATCAGGAGATGATGCGGCTGACGTTGAGTGTGGTGGTCAAATCGCTGTTCAACACCGAAATCGGCGCAGAAGCGGATCGCATCGGCGAGGCGCTGACGACGGTGCTGCACGCGACCACCGAGGGCATGCAGTCGCCGTTCATGATGCTGCCGGAATGGGTGCCGCTGCCGCGCAACATCCGCAACCGGCGCGCCGTACGCCAGCTAGACGCGATTATCAACCGCATCATCGAGCAGCGGCGTGCCTCCGGCGAGGACACGGGCGACCTGCTCTCGATGCTGCTCATGGCGCAGGATGAAGACGGCAATCACATGACCGACAAGCAGCTGCGCGATGAGGTGGTCACGCTGGTGCTCGCCGGTCACGAAACGACGGCCAACGCGCTGACGTGGACGCTCTACCTGCTGTCCCAGCACCCGGAAGTCGAAGCCCGGTTGCACGAAGAAGTCGATACCGTGCTGGGCGGGCGCGCGGCGACGGTGGCCGACCTGCGCCAGTTGACCTACACCGATATGGTGATCAAAGAGGCGATGCGCCTTTATCCGCCGATCCCGTCGATTGGCCGTCAGGCCATCGTGCCGGTCACGCTGGGCGGCTATGAGCTGCCAGCGGGCGCGATCATCCTCATCAGCCCGTATAACCTGCATCATGACCCGCGCTGGTGGCCGGAGCCGGAAAAGTTCCTGCCCGAACGCTTCTCGAAGGAAAACGAAAAATCCATCGGGAAATACACCTACCTGCCGTTCGGCGGTGGCCCGCGCATCTGCATCGGCAACAGCTTTGCCGAAATGGAAGCCGTGCTGGTGCTGGCCACCATCGCCCAGCGCTATCGCCTGCGCCTCGACCCGCCCGACCAGCCGGTGATTCCCGAACCGACGCTCACGCTGCGCCCCAAACACCGGCTCACGATGCGGCTGGAAGCCCGCGAACCGGCGTACGCGCGCCGGGAAAACGTCGCCATTCCCGTCTGATGAGCGCAACGTTCCGGCCCGGCGTGCGTATACTGTGCTGACCCCTCATGAACCCGCACCAAGAGGAGGAATGCATGCGACGATGGGAATACCTGACGGTTTTTCTGGAAGCGGACGCACGCCGGGAAGAACATTTCCTGCGCGAGATCAAGGACTGGAAATCCGGCATCCCGCCGTATGCGCCGGAAGCGCTGATCCCCCAGTTGAACGCGCTTGGCGAGCTGGGATGGGAGCTGGTGACCATCCAGCCGGTGCGTGTGGGAAAGAACTACGATGTGCTGATTGAGGACAGCGCTTCCGGCACGCGCCAGTGGACAAACCGCTATCTGTGCGCCTTCAAGCGCGAAAAGCCCGACTGATCGCCCCTGTATTTCCCCTCACATCGCCGCGACGGTGTGAGGGGATGTTGTTTCAGTTGCGCGCTGGCCGCGATTCGCTACGCTATACGCCGGTTTGATGCATCCTCTGAGGAGGCATACATGCGTCGACGACGTGCGCTGCCGGCCTGCGCGCTGCTGGCGCTCCTGCTGCTGGCCTTCCCGGTCGCAGGCGCGTGGCAAACAGCCGACCTGCCGGTCGCGGCCATCACGGACGGCAACGTATGGCTATACGCGCTCAACGGTCAGGGACGGCGGTTGACCAACGCCCGGACGGGAGAAACTTTTAACGACGTTATCTGGAGTCCCGATGGGTCGCTGCTGACGTTTACAGGCGAAGTCGAAGGGCGGCAGGGGGCCAGCCTGTTTGTCGCCAGTGAAGGCGGCGGCCCGCTGGTCGAACTGGTGGGCGGGCTGCACCCGATGCTGCCGGTCAGCTTCACGCCGGATAGCGCCGAACTGGTATACGCCCAGACCGTTCCCGGCGCGTCTACCTCGACATCCGATCTGGTGCAGGTCTATCGCTACTCGCCGCTGGCGGGCGCTGCCCCCACGCCCATTGGCACGTTCACCGCCGTTACAGCCTGCAATCCGCCTCCCGGCCCGGCGCTGCCCGGCGCTGCGCGGCTTGGTTCCGAGGTGGGATCGCGCCTCACGCCCAGATACACGCTGGCGGCAACAACGTTTGGCGTGCTCTACAGCGCCAACTGCAACAATCCCGACCTGTGGCTGATGAACATGAATACCGGCGCGACGCGCCAGTTGTTCGCGTCCGTCGATGGCGTGTTTGTGGCCCGCGACGGCACGCGCGCCGTTGTCGTGATGGGCAATACGCTGGTGTTTGTGAGCAGCGAAGCCGGGCCGTATACGCAGATCGTGCCTGCCGCCCGCCCCGATCAGGTGGCCTTCGGGCTGCCCGGCAGCCGCGAGGTATTTTATAGCACGCGCGAAAGCCTCGGCCCGACGCCGCTGCCGGAAGGCGTCGGCGAAATGCTCAGCAGCGTCTATTTCCAGATGCCGGTCAGCTATCACGTCAGCATCCGGCGCTTCAGCCTCGAAACCGGGCGCGACGAACTGCTCTATGAAGCCGACGCCTATGGTATTGGCCGGATGGCGCTGACTCCCGATGGTGAAACGCTGCTCTTCAGCCAGACGCCCAATGCCGACATATGGCTGGACGCCCTCGCTCATGGCGATGTCGCCGCCGATGATACCGAGGCGGCGCTGCGGCTAACGCCAATCGAGGTATACGCGCTGTCGCTTGCAGACGGAAGCGTGCGTAAACTGGGCGAAAACTGGAACAACTTCGCCCTCAACCCGGCTGCCGATGTGACTTTCACACCGGCCAGCAGCCTGATGCCGGTCGAACCGACCTTCACGCCGGTTCCGCTGTTACCCACCGAAACCCTGCCACCCACATTGACACCCCCGCCAGAAGGCTTTATCCAACCGACTCTCTCGCCTTCGGGGATCGGCATCGGTCTGGAAATGCGGATTAGCCGCGAAGTCGGCACGCTCAACGTCCGGCGCAATCCCGGCACCGGATCGCCGGTTGTCGAGCTGATGTTCGGCGGCGAGCGCGTGACCGTGATCGACGGCCCGCAGGACGATCTGGAAGGTTTTCGCTGGTGGAAAGTGACGCTGCCCAGCGGCGCGGTGGGCTGGGTCGCCGAACGCGTGAACGGCATCCAAACGCTTGTGCCGCCGGAATAAGCGGTTTTACTCGCGGTGCGCTGCCCGCAGCCGCCCGACCACCTCGCCCAGCAAAGCCAGCAAGCGGGCCAGCGCGGCTTCGTCGCCAAGCGCGGTTGGCAGAGGCAGGTTAGGCCGCCCGTCAGCGCGTTCGGGCGCGAACCGGGCGTCCGGCGGCATGAACCCGTT
This sequence comes from Chloroflexota bacterium, assembly GCA_003242205.1. Lineage (GTDB taxonomy): Bacteria > Chloroflexota > Anaerolineae > Aggregatilineales > Phototrophicaceae > ZC4RG36. The sequence goes on from QGUR01000283.1 coordinate 5,198, forward strand.
CAGCGCGTCCAGCAACGCCAGACGCTCGGCGCGGTCGTCATAGGGGGCAAAACCGGCGTAATGCCGCAGCGGAATTTCCAGCACGGCAATCTGCGCGTAGGTGCGAACCGAAAAGACGACCAACCCGCCGGGGCCAAGCCACAGGTTGCCGTTGAGCGCGGGTTTCTGGCTGCCCGTGAACGTAATGCTGTCCAGCGTCGCTGTCGCCCAGCTATGCAGCGCGCGCGCCACTCGCGCCGACGTAAGCCCTTCTGGCAGCGATTCCACATAGCTGAAAAAACGATGCTCGCCCGGCGCGGGGCGCGACGGCTGCGCCCCAGCCAGCGCCCGGTGCAATGCGGCGATCAGACGTTCAAACGCAGCGTCCGGCTGGTCGCGAAAATCCGTGTACTGCCGGTTCAGCAGATGCAGCGGCATCGGCGTGTCGTCGATCAGGGCGATGAACAGCGGCTTGCCCAGATTGAGCGCCAGCAGCGTTTCGCGTTCCACCCACTCCGAGTCGCGGCCATGCTCGGACATCACCACGACCATCGCCGCGGCGTCTTCTACCGCCTTCTGAATCTCGCGCGGCCATGTGGAACCGTCGGGAATGCTTTCGACATCGATCCACGGATGAAGCCCGGCTGCGCGCAGCCGCTCGACCAGCGTGCGGGCAAACGCGGCGTCTTTCCGGCTGTGACTGATAAAAACGGATGCTGAATCTGGCATCGAAATGATCTGCGAACGGGTAGGCGCACCTGCTCATTGTACACGATGGCGCGCCGGCTGGGGGTTGCCACACGCCACTACTGGCGTTCTTTTATAACAATCTCAGAGCCAACGAACCGGACCAAGAGCCCGAAG
>QGUR01000284.1 GCA_003242205.1 Chloroflexota bacterium
TTCAAGGTCTTCGCCGGCCAGGCCGAAGACAACACGCTGTCACTGGAAGCGCTGCGCGGCGGCACGTTCACCATCACGAACGGCGGCGTCTTTGGCTCGCTGTTGAGCACGCCGATCCTCAACCCGCCGCAGGTCGGCATTCTCGGCCTGCACAAAATCGAGCAGCGCCCGGTTGCGCTGAACGGCGAGGTCGTCATCCGCCCGATGATGTATGTGGCCCTTAGCTACGATCACCGGATCGTCGACGGGCGCGAAGCGGTGCAATTCCTCGTTCGCGTCAAGGAACTGGTGGAAGACCCGGAAGCCCTGCTGATTGAAGGGTAGGTTAAAACCCTGACCACGCTTCGAAACGGGCGAACGCGCGCCCGCGACCACATTTTCATCACACTCGTCACGCTGTCGTTCGCCCGGCTCGTGCTGAACATGGGCCGGCGCTTCGCCCACCCGTTCCTGCCCGCGCTCAGCCGCGAACTGGCCGTGCCGCTGGCCAGCGTGCAGAACGTCATGGCGCTCAACGCCGGCATCGGCCTGTTTAGCCCGCTCTTCGGGCCGCTGTCCGACCGCTACGGACGCAAGCCGGTCATGATCGGCACGCTGCTGCTGATGAGCGCCGCCGCCCTCATCGGCGCGCTGATGCCGCGCTTCACGGTCTTTGCGGTCGTGGTGCTCATCTTCGGGCTGAGCAAAATGATTTACGACCCGGCGATGCAGGCGGCTGTCGGCGAGCGCGTTCCCTATCACCGCCGGGCGCTGGCAATCGGCGCGACCGAGTTGAGTTGGGCCGGTTCGCTGTTTATCGTCGCGCCGCTGGCGGGATTTCTGCTCGCCCGGTATGGCATCGCCGCGCTGTTTCTGGCGTTCGCCGCGCTGGCGTTCGTATCGGCGGTTGTTGTGTGGCTATTTCTGCCGTCAGACCAACGCGCCGGCACGACGACCACGACCGGCAGGCCGGCGCAGCCGTTGTGGCAGGTGTTCCGCGAGCATCCGGCCGCGCGGGCAATCGTCGGCTATTCGCTGCTGCTTTCGATGGCCAACGAAATTTTCTTCATCAACTATGGCGCGTGGATGCAGGACACGTTCGGGCTGGAACTGGCCGTTCTGGGCGTTGCCACGACGGTCATCGCGCTGGCGGAAATGATGGGGGAAGGCGCGGTCATGGCGATTGCCGACCGCGTCGGTAAGCGGCGCATGGCACTGGCGGGCGCGTTGCTGGCCAGCGCCATGTATGCCCTGCTGCCGCCAGCAGCCAGCAGCCTTCCGATTGCGCTGGGCGGCGTCTTTCTGATGTTTCTGGGATTTGAAATCGCCATTGTTGCGTCAATCCCTCTGTTCACCGAGGTCGTTCCACACGCACGCGGCGTCGTGATGAGCAGCAACATGGCCGCCCATTCGCTTGGCCGCCTGACGGGCGCGGTGCTAGGTGCGGCCCTGTTCCGCGCCGGAGATAGCTTATTGCTGACGGGCGCGGTCGCCATGCTGGTCGGTCTGGGTTCGGCGTTCATCCTGCGCCGCTACCTGCATGAACCGGAAGTTGAAGCGGTGTGAACCTCATCCCCCAACCCCTTCTCCAAATCGCAAAAAACGCGATTTAGACGAAGAGGAGCCAGACAGGTCACGCCGACGCCGGATTCCCCCTCTCTAAAACGTGTTTTTCGTTTTGGAGAGGGGGCTAGGGGGTGAGGTTCCCACTAACCGCCGCCTCGATTACAGACAAAACCCACTCAGGCTGGTTCAATACTTCGTCGTTCGTGAAACGTATCACGCGGAGCTTGAGCGCTTCAAGTTCTGCCTGTCGTTGGGCATCCTCCTCAACGGTGCGCTGGTGTATTTCCCCGTCAACCTCGATCACCAGCCGCGCCTTTGGACAGTAAAAGTCAACAATGCAGCGTCCAATAGGGTGCTGGCGGCGAAACTTGTAACCGCCAAGCGACCGTCCACGCAACAACTGCCAAAGCGCAGCCTCGGCGGGCGTTGGTTCACGGCGCTTCTCGCGTGCCAGCGGCTTGATCTTGCTCCACAAGTTCGGCTCAGATTTTCGTACCAAAACTCGCTCCAGAATTACGTAACAGGCGATGCTGACATTGTAACTGCGATCGGAACCTCATCCCCCACGTTGCGGTCTCGCTGCCGCCCCGACCTGAAACGCGCTCCGCGTTGGCATCCCAAAGGGACGTTTCAGGTCGAGGGCTATAGTCGACTTCGGCCTCGTGCCTCGGCCCGCTGCTGCCTTCTCCAAATCGCAAAAAACGCGATTTAGACGAAGAGGAGCCAGACAGATCACGCCACCGCCGGATTCCCCCTCTCTAAAACGTGTTTTTCGTTTTGGAGAGGGGGTCAGGGGGTGAGGTTCCACACTTTCCTCACCTGCCGGTTTGCGCTACAGTCGCATGGGTGTTTCGCTGTTGCAAGGATGATCGACCACCATGCTCATTGTTGGCCTGATGTCTGGCACGTCCGCCGATGGCATCGACGCCGCGCTGTGCGAAATCAGCGGGCAGCCGCCGCAGCTCAACCTCAGGCTTGTTCACGCGCTGATGTATCCCTACCCCGAAGGCTTCCAGCAGCGCATCCTCAACACCTGCATTCCCGAACTCAGCCGGGTTGATGATATCTGCCAGCTCAATTTCGACATGGGCGAGTTGTTCGCTCAGGCAGCGCTGGCCGTCATCCGCGAGGCGGGCATCGACCCGAAAAGCGTTGACCTGATCGGCTCGCACGGGCAGACGGTGTGGCACATGGTTCGCGGCGAGGGGGAAGTCACCGCGACGCTCCAGATTACTGAGGCGTCGGTGATTGCCGAACGCACCGGCATTACCACCATCAACAATTTCCGCCCACGCGATGTCGCCGCCGGGGGACAGGGCGCGCCGCTGACCGGCTATGCCGACTGGCTGCTGCTGCGCCACCCGACCGAATGGCGGGCCATTCAGAACATCGGTGGCATGGGCAATGTCACCTTCCTGCCACCGCTTTCCGACAGCCAGAGCGAGCCGCTGGCGTTCGATACCGGCCCCGGCAATGCACTGATCGACAGCGCCGTAAGCCTGCTGACGAACGGCGCGCAGGCCTATGATCGGGACGCGCAGATGGCGCGGCGCGGCACGATTGATGAGGACTGGCTGACCGAACTGCTGGCGCATCCCTACTATCGTCTCCAGCCGCCCAAGACGACCGGGCGCGAGTTGTTCGGCGCGGCGATGGCCGAAGACCTGATCCGGCAGGCGCGGGCGCGCGGCCTGAGCGACGAGAGCATTCTGGCGACGCTGACCGTGCTGACCGCGCAGAGCATCGCCGACGCCTATCAGAATTTCGCGCCTGCGCCGGTCGCCGAAGTCATCCTCGGCGGCGGCGGCAGCCACAATCCGATGATCGTCGACCTGCTGCGCGGCCTGCTGCACCCGGCCCGAGTCATGACGCACGAGGACATCGGCCTCGACAGCGACAACAAAGAGGCGCTGGTATTCGCGCTGCTGGCCTACGAAACGTGGCACGGGCGGCCCGGCAACTATCCGGCGCTGACGGGCGCGCGCCGCCCGGTGATCCTCGGTCAGATCACGCCCGGCGATAACTACGCCGACCTGCTACGGCGAACATGGTGTGGCTAGCCATGTCACCGCCCGACAGCCCGGCTTCAAACCCGGTCGCCGTGCGCGCCATGACGGCGGCGGATATTCCCACGATCGCCCGTTGGGTGGTAGAAACACCACTGTGGCAGCGCTACGGGGCCACGATGGATGAGGTAGCGCGGTCGCTCGGCGAAGCGCTGCAAACCGGCGCGATTGCGCTGGCAGCGGATATGGCGGGCGAAACGGCCTGCGGTTTTGCCATCTGCCTTCCCCGCGGTGGCTTCGGGCGCAGCGCCTATCTGCGCCTGATCGGCGTGCGCCCCGGTCTGACGGGTTCCGGCGTCGGCGCGGCGTTGCTGGGCGAAGTCGAACGGCGGGCGCTTGAAATCAGCGCCGACCTGTTCCTGCTCGTCTCGGACTTCAACGAAGGCGCGCAGCGGTTCTACAAGCGTCATGGCTACACCCAGATCGGCGCGATTCCCGGCTACGTTCTGCCCGATGTAACCGAACTGATTTTCCGCAAGGTGTTGCGCGCCCGCGAGTGAACCTCATGCCCACGCTTGCGGTCTCGCTGCCGCTCGACTTCAGCCTCGTGCCTCGGCTCGCTGCTGCCTTCTCTAAAACACGAAAAGCGCGTGTTTTAGAGAAGGGGAGCCAGACAGGTCACGTTGATGTCGCGGGTTCCCCCTCTCTAAATCGGACACGATTTGGAGAGGCGGCAGCGGGTCGGCACAGCCGACCGAAGTCGACTACAGTCCCCGACCTGAAACGTCCCTTTGGGATGCCAACGCGAAGCGCGTTTCAGGTCGGGGAGCGACAGCGAGACCGCAGGCGTAGGGGGTGAGGTTCCACCCAAAATGGTACTCGCAAGCCCATCGCCAGCGCGTTACACTCACTTTACGCCGCGTTATATTTGGCCGCAAAAGGAGCTTACGATGCTAAAGATACGATTTACGCTCGGACTGTGTCTCCTGTTATTGCTCACCGTTGTCGCCCCGGCCTCCGCGCAGGACGGCAATGTGCTGGTCATGGCCCGCGCCGCCGACGCGACCGGCCTCGACCCGCACACGCAGACGGCGTTCGCCTCCTTCCGCCTGCTGGAACTCATCTACGAGCCGCTGGTCACGCTTGACGCCGACCTGAACGTCGTACCCGCGCTGGCTGAAAGCTGGGAGTTCTCCGAAGACGCGATGACGCTCACCTTCCACCTGCGTGAAGGCGTCACCTTCCACGACGGCTCGGAGATGGACGCCGAAGACGTGCGCGCGTCGTTCGAGCGCATTCTGAACGAAGAGACCGGCGCGGCGGCGCGGGCCAACTACCTGTCGATTGAGTCGATTGACACGCCCGACCCGCTGACCGTCGTCTTCAACCTGTCCGAGCCGGACGTGCCGCTGCTGAGTTCGATGGCAACGACCAACGCCGCCATTGTGTCGGCAGACGACATCGAAAACGGCACGGTTGGCACTCAGGCCAACGGCACGGGGCCGTTCGTGCTGGAAAGCTGGACGCCCGAAGAACAGACCATCCTGCGCGCCAATGAAAACTGGTGGGGCGAAGGCCCGTTCGTGGACGGCATCGAAATCCGCATCATCCCCGATGAAACGTCCATTCTGGCAGCCCTGCGCGCCGGCACGATCGACTTTGCGCTGCTCAACGATCCGTTGGTCGCCACGCTGCTGATCGACGACGAGAACATCATTCTGAACCGCGCCCCGGCGATTGCTTACCACGTGTTACAGTTGAACGCGCAGCGCGAACCGCTGAACATTCTCGAAGTCCGGCAGGCGATTTCTTGCGCCATCGACCGTCAGGAAGTGGTCGACACCGCCGCTCTCGGTGAAGGCGAAGTCACCGGCCCGCTGACGATCCCGGCCTACCAGTTGCCGCTGGAAGAATTCTTCTGCTATGAGAAGGACCTCGATCTGGCGCGCGAGCTGATGGCGCAGGCAGGGATGGAAGACGGCTTCACGCTCAAGGTGATCGCTGCCAGCGACGAGCCGCCGACCGCGCTGGCCGAAGCGCAGAGCATTCAGGCGCAGCTTGCCGATATCAACATCAACGTTGAAATCGAATCGCTGGAACTGAGCGTCTACGTCGACCGCTGGCTGGCTGCCGACTTCGACGCAGCGGTGGCGCTCAACGGCGGTCGGCCCGACCCGTACACGATGTACGTGCGTTACTGGACCAGCGACGGCAACCTCAATAAGGTTGCGGGCTACAGCGACGAGAAGCTCGATGAATTGATGGCGCGGGGCCGTGTCGAAACCGACCCCGAAGCGCGTTTCGAAATCTTTGCCGAGTTCCAGCGTCATCTCGTGGAGATGGCCCCGTGGGTGTGGCTGTATGTCAGCCCCGAATACACGGCGCAGCAGCCCTACGTCTGTCTCTTATAACAATCTCGGGGCCAAGGAGCGGGACTCAAATGCCGATTGACGTCTGTTCTTGCAAAAAACAAAAACATCACAACGAAT
>QGUR01000285.1 GCA_003242205.1 Chloroflexota bacterium
GCTCATCAGCTGGTGGCTGCTGCGGCGTTTTGCCGAGCGCGACGACCGGCGCGCGTTATTCGGCTATGCCCTGACGGTCGTGCTGATGGCCTACACGCACTATCTCAGCGCGGTCGTGGTGCTGGTGCAGGCGTTGTCGGTGCTTCTCTTTTACCGCCGCCGGTTGCCGGCGCTGTTGCTGGGCTATGCTCTGGTCGCGCTGCTCGTTCTGCCGTGGCTGCCAACGTTTATCGCGCAGCAGGAAGTCGCCAGCCTGCGCGCCGGGCAACCCGGAGCGATTGGCCAGTTCGACGCCAACGTGCCGACCACGTGGAACAATATCGCCGATTTCATCATCCGCTATACCGCCGGGCAATACAGCTTTGCCGCGGCGCTGCTCATCCTCGGCTTGACGCTCGGCCTGCGCCCGTCGCATGGCCAGAGCTACCGGCGGCGCGTGGTGATAACGCTCATGTGGTTGTTTGTGCCGGTCACGCTGTTGCTGCTCGTTAATCTCGTCATTCCTTTATTTAACCCGCGCTACGTGCAGTGGATCGTGCCGGCGCTGGCGCTGCTGGCCGGCGTCGCCGTGCAGCAGATGGCCCCGCGCGCGCGCCTGCCGCTGCTGCTCTTCATCGGCGTCAGCGGCGCGGCGACCCACATGGGCGGTTTTGACACCCCGAAAGCGCCGCACCGGGAACTGCTGACGACGGTCGAAGCCCGCCTCCAGCCGGGGGATCGCGTCTGGTATAACCTGACCTATGGCGCGTTGGGAAGCACGACGGCTGAAGAAATCCAGTATTACCGGCAGCTTGTCGTACCGGGACTGCGCGATGAGGACTTCGTCTGGGATGCGCCCAAGGATTTTGCCGACCCGGCGGTAACGCGTGTCTGGGATGTTCGCCCCTACTGGATTCCCATGCCCGACGAAGCGGCGCGCGCGCTCAGCAGCCGCGTCGAGACCGAACGCTACGAGTACGGCGCTTATACGATTCGGCTGTACGAACTGCCGCCGGAAGACGACGCCCCTGCCGCGCAGCTCGGCGAGCTTTTCTCGGTTGTGCCGCCGTCCGAGGGCAGACGCGCTGCCCGCGCCGGAGAGTCGCTCACGGTGACGATGTGGTGGCGGGCGTTGCAACCGGTCGAGCTTGATTATTCGTACGTGCTTCTGCTGCGGCGGGAGAGCGATGGGGCCATCGCCGGCCAGTGGGACGGCGGTTTGCTGATCGGCGACCGGCCGACCAGCGCGTGGTCGCCGGATGATGGCTATGGTCATGCCAGCGTGGAAATCGCGCTGCCCGCCGATCTGCCGCCCGGCGAATATACGTTGTGGGTTGGGGCCTATTACTGGGAAGAACCGGTGCGCTTGCCGGTTTCGGCGGATGCGGGCGTTCAGGTGGATGACGAGGCGCAAGTGGCGCGGCTGTTCGAGCTTGGCATTGACGGCTAGCCGGCGCAGGCTTTGTTATTCATTATTCAGGTCGCGCGGCAGATGAAAATTCCCCCGTCTCCCAATGCTGAGAGACGGGGGAAGGATGAAGGACTACTGCAGGAACTTACGCAGCACGGTCTGGAGGATGCCGCCGTTCTTGTAATACTCGACCTCGACCGGCGTGTCGATGCGGGCGCGCATCGTGAATTCGGTCACCTTGCCATCTTCGGCGGTGGCGCGCACGGTCAATTCCTGTCCGGGGCGAAGGTTGTCGTCCAGCCCAAGGATGTCGAACGTTTCGCGCCCGGTTAGCCCAAGCGACTGCCAGCTTTCGCCCGGCATGAACTGCAGCGGCAGCACGCCCATCATCACCAGATTGCTGCGGTGAATGCGCTCGTAGCTGCGGGCGAGAACCGCGCGCACGCCGAGCAGCGCCGTGCCTTTGGCCGCCCAGTCGCGGCTGGAGCTCGTGCCGTACTCGGCCCCCGCGATAACCACCAGCGGCGTTCCCGCCTGCTGGTAGCGCTGCGACGCCTCGTAAATCGTCGTCACTTCGTTGGTCGGGAAATGCAGCGTGACGCCGCCTTCGCTGCCCGGCACCAGCAGGTTACGCAGGCGGATGTTGGCGAACGTGCCGCGAATCATGACTTCGTGGTTGCCGCGGCGCGCGCCATAGCTGTTGAAGTCGCGCTTCTCGAAGCCCTTCGAAACCAGATACTCGCCCGCCGGGCTGTTGAGCGGGATATCGCCCGCCGGAGAGATGTGGTCTGTAGTGATGGTATCGCCGAGAACCGCCAGCGCGCGTGCGCCAAGAATGGGGCGCACCGGCTCCGGCTCAGGGCTGAAGTTGATGAAGAACGGCGGCTCCTGAATGTAGGTGCTCTCCGGGTTCCAGCCATAGACCTGTTGGTCACTGCTGGGGATGGCATTCCACATTTCGTTGCCGTCGTAGACGTTGGCGTACTGCTTCCTGAACAGTTCCGGCGTGATGCTCTTGGAGATGGTCTCCTGAATTTCTTCCTGCGTCGGCCAGATATCGCGCAGGTAAACCGGGTTGCCATCCTTGTCGTGGCCGATGGGTTCGTTCACCAGATCGATATCGACCCTTCCGGCCAGCGCGTAGGCGATGACCAGCGGCGGCGAAGCCAGATAGTTGGCCCGCACCAGCGGGTTGATGCGGCCTTCAAAGTTGCGGTTGCCGCTGAGCACGGCGGCGGCCACCAGATCGCCTTCCGTCACCGCTTCCGCGACGCGCTGGGGCAGCGGGCCGCTGTTGCCGATGCAGGTGGTGCAGCCATAGCCGACGGTGTGGAAACCGAGTGCCTGCAGGTAGGGCGACAGCCCCGCCTTGTCGAGATAATCCGTCACCACGCGCGAACCGGGCGCGAGGCTGGTCTTGACGTAGGGTTTGGTGTCCAGCCCGCGCTCGACGGCCTTCTTCGCCAGCAGGCCGGCGGCAACCATCACCGACGGGTTGCTGGTGTTGGTACAGCTTGTGATGGAGGCGATCACCACCACGCCATGGCCGATGGAGGTGGCTTCATGGCCGTTGGCGGGAATGCAGACTTCGCGCCGGGCGGCTTCTTCGCTCAGGGCAAAGCCGCGCTCTTCAACCGGCGCGCGCAGCGTTCTCTCGAACGTCGATTTCATCTGGCGCAGCGGAATGCGATCCTGCGGCCGCTTCGGCCCGGCCATGCTCGGCTCCACGGTCGACAGGTCGAGTTCCAGCGTGTCCGTAAAAATGGGATCGGGCGTGTCATCAGTGCGGAAAAGGCCCTGTTCCTTGCAATAGCGTTCGACAAGCTGGATGAGTTCCGGATCGCGGCCGGTGCGGCGCAGGTAGTCAAGCGTTTCGTCGTCCACCGGGAAGAAGCCCATCGTCGCGCCGTATTCCGGCGACATGTTGGCGATGGTCGCGCGGTCGGGCAGAGTCAGCTTGCCACAGCCCGGCCCGTAATATTCGACGAATTTGTCGACGACGCCCTTGGCGCGCAGCATCTGCGTGATCGTCAATACCAGATCGGTCGCGGTCGCGCCTTCGCGCAGGCTGCCGGTCAGCTTGAAGCCGATGACCTGTGGCATGAGCATGTAGATCGGCTGGCCGAGCATCGCCGCTTCGGCTTCGATACCGCCGACGCCCCAGCCCAGCACGCCGAGGCCGTTGATCATCGTCGTGTGGCTGTCCGTGCCGACCAGCGTGTCGGGATAGGCGACGGACTGGCCGTTTTCATTGCCTGTCTGGACAACTTTCGCCAGATACTCCAGATTTACCTGATGGACGATACCGGTCGCAGGCGGCACGACCTTAAAATTGTTGAAGGCTTTCTGCCCCCAGTGCAGGAACTCGTAGCGCTCGCGGTTGCGCTCGAATTCCCGCTCGGCGTTGAAGCGAATGGCGTCCAGCGAGCCGAAGCGGTCGACCTGTACGGAGTGGTCGATGACAAGATCGACGGGAACGATCGGGTTGATCTTGCTCGGATCGCCGCCCAGCCGCTGCATGGCGCTTCGTAGCGCCGCCAGATCGACCACCACCGGCACGCCGGTGAAGTCCTGCAGCACGACGCGCGCGGGTTTGAACGGGATTTCGACGGCGGGCGTTGCCTTCGCGTCCCAACTGGCGATATTGACCACATCCTCTTCGGTCACTTCGAAGTTGTCGAGGTTGCGGAGGGCGTTTTCCAGCAGAACCTTGATGCTGAAGGGCAGGGTATCGACATGCCCGATGCCCTGCGCGGCCAGTTTATCGAGCCGGTAGATAACAGCCGGGCCGCTACCAGTCTCAAAGGTGCTTCGCGTTCCGAAGCGGTCTACTCTGTTACTCATGGGCAAACACCTTCTCAGCTATCTCTGCCATTTCGTGCAGAGTGAAACAAGAGAGCGCAGATAACAAGGGGTTTGTACGGTCGAACTTAGCGCGAGGCCGCGATTACGGCTGGCAGGGTGGCAGTCGTGCGGACAACATCCATTACCGCCCGGTACAGGCGGCCATTCATGCGCTGTAGCTGAAACACCAGACAAAAACAGGTTTCACGAGTATCTATTGTACCGGATCGCCGGCGCTTTGTCAGGCGGTTAGCCGCGCGCATACCTGTACGTTGGTCGGGTTTTGCGTGCGCTTGGGCGCGGGCGGTTTAGAATCGGCCCGGTAATTCAAAAGGAGCCGGCCATGCAAAAACCCGTACTGGAGCTACGTGTTGCTTTGACGGTTGATGACTATGAGCGGCTAGTCGCTTTTTACCGGGACGGGCTGGGACTCGATCCCGCTGCCTTATGGACGACCGAAACCAGCAAGGCCGTGTTGTTCGAGCTTGGGCGTGGAACGCTGGAAATCTTTGATGACGCTCATGCTGCTCAGGTGGATGAGATCGAAGTTGGGCGGCGCGTGAGCGGCCCGGTGCGTTTCGCCTTGCAGGTTCCCGACCTCAATGCCGCGCTGGAACGGCTGCGGGCGTGGGGCGCAACGGTCGTTCACGAACCGGTCGTAACGCCGTGGCGCGATTATAATGCGCGCGTGCAGTCGCCCGATGGGCTGCAGGTGACGCTGTTTCAGCCGCTGGACGCGCGGGAAGCTGAAGGATGAACCGGTGCGGCGCGTCTGATATCTGAACGCAGATGATGCCTGTCTGATCATTCGGGCAGTGAGAAACAACTGAACATGAACGGTGAAACGAAGACGCCCGTGCAGATCGCACGGGCGTTTTGGTTGCTGCCGCCGGGGGACGTCAGAAAAATTTACAAAATTCACGGTCACCATGAGCGGCGAAATTCGCATATGATATTTTTCTGTGATTTGAGATGTGAAACCGTCTGCGGGAAGGGAAGGGAGGACACGGTGGCGGTGCGGAGATTGTTACTGGTTGTCATGGTAGTGCTGGGGCTGAGCGCCGGGGTGCTGCCGGCGCGGGCGCAGTGTGTCGTGGTTGGCGGAACGCCGCCGAACCAGACCTACGAGTGCGAGGGGCCGGAGGGGGTGAATGTCGGCGATGGGGATGACATCGTCTACGTGATCGGTGAGGTCCTCAATACGATCGTAAGCAATGGCGGCACGGTGACGGTGTACATCGTCGGCCCGGACGGAGCGCTCAACGTGCTCGCCGGCCTCGGCATTTACATGACTACCGGTGGCAACGTGACGAGCGCGGGCGACATCACCGCCGACAGCGATGGCATCCACATCGGCGGCAATGGCAACGTGGACAGCACGGGCGACATCACGGCCGGTAGGTATGGCATCTTCATCCTTAGAAATGGGGATGTGACGAGCGCGGGCGACATCGACGCTGGTGGGTCTGGCATCCGCATCGATGGCAATGGCAACGTGGACAGCACGGGCGACATCAACGCTGCCAATGGGGATGGCATCTACATCCGTGGCGATGGGGATGTGACGAGCGCGGGCGACATCAGCGCCGTTGGGGCTGGCATCGCCATCTGGCGTGCTGGGGATGTGACGAGTGAGGGCAACATCAGCGCCAATGGGTATGGCATCTACATCTTTGGCGCTGGGAATGTGACGAACATGGGCAACATCGACGCCGGTGCGAATGGCATCGATATTGGCACTGGCAACGTGGACAGCACAGGGAGCATCACGGCC